>DFKO01000130.1 GCA_002373855.1 Lachnospiraceae bacterium UBA3643 | reverse complement strand
TTTATCCTCTGCTGCTTTTTTGTAAAGGACGGCAGTTTTGCATTCTGGGAAAAGGATTTAACATACGAGGGAGAGTCTGTATACAACTATCTCCAGGTTAAGGAAGATGAGGATAATGTAATACTCTCCACAAACGTCCTTTTCGGTGTCCAATCTGTATATAAAAAAGAAGAAGGCCTTACGGGGATGTATTATGACTATGCCATGGCAGCGGCGTATATGGCCGGGATAAAGGAAAAGGATAATCTTGATATCCTGATACTCGGTATGGGTACGGGTACGTATGCGACCCAGTGCAGGAGATATTTTGATAATGTAAATATTGAAGGTGTGGAGATTGACGAGAAGATAACTGCTCTCTCAAGAGAATATTTTGAACTCCCTGATGATGTAGCGGTCACTGTATATGACGGAAGAGCATATCTGAATGCAGTTGATAAAAAGTATGATGTCATAATGGTTGATGCTTATCAGGACATTACGATCCCCTTTCAGATGTCGTCTGTAGAATTTTTCACCATGGTAAGAGATCATTTAAATGACGACGGAGTCATGGTTGTAAACATGAATATGAGGGGCGATGAAGAGGGCAATATAAACCAGTACCTGGCTGATACGATAGGGTCTGTATTTGACAGTGTGTACACGGTTGATGTATTTGCATCTACAAACAGGGAACTGTTTGCATCAAATAAAAGTGATATATTAAATACTTTCGATGTAAATGTCCTGAATGAAGAAAATAATGATCTGTCAAAAATGATGGATACGGTCAGGAGAAATCTCACGGAGTATGAGCCGGGGGATTATATCATGACAGATGACAAGGCACCTGTGGAACTGCTCGGTATGCAGATGATAGATGAGATCATCAAAGGTGAGGTCAGCTATTATAAAAGAATATATGATGAAGAAGGACTGGACGGTCTGCTCGATTCAGGTATTTTCTGATATAAAGGATAAAACTGTCAGGAGTTAACCGGATGGAAAAATTAAGTGTAAAGAAACCATATACAATACTTGTGGCTGTGATAATCGTCATAGCTCTCGGAGGAGTGTCATTAACCCATTTGTCAGTAGACCTTCTCCCGGAGTTTAGTCTGCCGTATCTCATTGTGGTCACTGCATATCCCGGCGCCAGCCCGGAAAAGATCGAGGAGCAGGTCAGCAAGCCTATAGAGAATGCTCTCGGTACGGTCAGCGGTGTAGAGAATGTATCATCAACAAGCTCTGAAAACTATTCGATTGTGCAGCTTGAGTTTGCAGACGGTACCGACATGAATGTGGCCATGGTCCGAATATCCAGTGCGATCAATGAGCTGGAGAGCTCCCTGCCCACCGGCGTAATGAAGCCGAATATCATGGAGATAAGCCTTGATATGCTGCCGACCATGTATGTGGCCGTTGAACGTGAGGGATATGACATATATGAGCTCACTGATTTCGTAAACAATGATGTAGTTCCTTACCTCTCAAGACAGGAAGGCGTGGCAAGTATCTCCACAATAGGTCTGGTTGAAAAGAGTATCCAGGTAGAGCTCAATCAGGAAAAGATAGACGAGCTTAATGACAGGATATTAAAAGAGATAGATGCATCGCTCTCCGAAGCCCAGGAGACAATAGATGAGGCGGCGGAAGCCCTTGATAAGGCCCAGAGTGATCTTGAGGATGCCCAGAGTAATTTCGGCTCCATGTTTTCATCAGCCATTTTCTCCCAGATAGATGATCAGTCTGCCGTGGTGGCGGAGAATCTGAAATCAGGTATAAATACTTTAAGTGTCAGCCTGAACCAGCTCTCTGACATTCTCGATGAAATGGAGAAGTCCCAGGACAAGACGCTCGATGAAGCAAAAAAGAGTGTGGATGATACGAAAAAAAGTCTCGATGCCGCTGTAATATATCAGATGCAGCTTGCCAAGGCAGTCAAGGATGCCCAGGATATTTACGATAAAGCAGATGCGGCAGTTCAGGAGGCCCAGAAAAATCCTAACTATCCGTCGGATGAATACAATGCGCTGGTAGCCAGTGCGGAAACAGCGCTGATGAACCTGATCGCTGCCCAGACCATGTACGATGAGGGCTCAGCCCAGGTAGTGGCAGCCCAGGCAGCTTTAAACGCGGCGGTGGCCACCCTGTATAAAGCGTCTCTTAAAGAGGCAGGCATCACCCAGTCGGAAATAGATACTCTTCGAAATGATATAAAGACGCTTAATTCAAATGTAGACAGCTCCGGCAAGAATGTGAACGGAAACAGCATAAACGACCTGATAGAATCCACAAAGAGCATGTCTTCATTGATGAGTCAGCTCTCATCCATAATAACGAGAGTGAAGACATCAGATCCGGTAGGAAGTCTGAATGACAGAGTGGAATTTCTTGAGAGTGAACTTGACAGTATCACGGCCCTGGTTGATTCCATCCCTGATCTGATCTCAGGTCTCGAGACAGCGACGGCAGGACTGACCCAGGGTCAGCTCGACGCAGCAGTCCAGTTCTCGACAGCTACCATTACACTCTCAGATGCCCAGACGGCTCTCGACCAGGCTCAGGCCCAGTACGATGCGGCAAAACAGACGGCCCTTGAAAATGCAAACGCAAATGCATTAATAGATCCGTCCACCCTGTCCCAGCTCATCTATGCCCAGAACTTCTCCATGCCTGTAGGCTATATTGATGATGAGAATGATGAGTCGTGGCTCCTCCGTGTAGGTGAGGAATTCACAAATGTCGAGGATATCTCCACATCACTCCTTATTGATAATGAGACGATAGGCTCTGTCAGACTCGAAGATATCGCGGATATTTATGTCATAGATACAGCGGGGGAGAGCTATACAAAGCTGAACGGCTCTGATGGTATCATACTCAGCATATTTAAGTCCTCAAGCTCAGGTACCAATGAAGTATCGGATGCCTGCAATCAGGCCTTGAAGGAGCTTGCGGAATATTATCCCGGATTTCACTCGATCAACCTCGTGGATCAGGGCGTATATATCGACATGATCGTCCAGAGCGTATTTCAGAGTATGCTCCTTGGTGCGATCCTTGCGATCATCATCCTGGCCCTGTTTTTAAAGGATATAAAGCCTACGATAGTCGTAGCTATCAGTATCCCCCTGTCGGTACTCTTTGCCATAGTGCTCATGTACTTTACGGGACTGGAGCTTAACATGATGACTCTGTCCGGACTGTCCCTCGGTATAGGTATGCTGGTAGACAACTCAGTCGTGGTTATGGAAAACATATTCAGACTGATCAGCAGGGGACTCCCTGCGCCAAGGGCTGCCGTACAGGGTGCCAAGCAGGTAAGGGGCTCTATCATAGCATCGACACTGACAACCATATGCGTATTTTTCCCTGCGGTATTTGCGACCAGTATGGTGCGTACACTCCTTTATCCCCTGGCTCTCTCCATCGGATACTGTCTGGTGGCGTCACTTGTGATGGCCCTCACTGTAGTGCCCGCATCCTGCAGTACTCTACTTGGAAAATCAAAATCCAAAGAGCATAAATTCTTTGATAAAGTCCTTGATTTATACGGCAAGTCACTCAGATGGTGTTTAAAGCGCAAGATAGTACCCCTCGCTGTGGCTATCTCCCTGCTTGTCTTTTCCGTATATCTGGTGCTGACGACGGGTATCATTTACATCCCGCCCATCACCACAAATGAGATATCGATAACGATCACCACTCCTGAGGGTTTGACCAGAGATGAGTCATATGCCGCAGTAGATGAGGTCATGAACCAGATCCTCACCGTAGAGGGAATAGAGGACCTCGGTATCATGGACTCCGGCAGCTCAAACAGCTTTATGGGTATGGGTACATCATCAGGTGAGTACGGTACATATACTTGTAATGCGCTGGCTCCTGAGGGTACGTCGGCAAAGGAGATGGACAAAATAGTTTCTGACATAGAGACTGTGACGGCTGCTTCCCCGTGTACGATCGAGGTATCGGTAGGAAGTGCCATGGGAGATGCATCAGCTCTTTCCGGCAGCTCGGGTATCAGCGTCATTATCGCAGGTAATGATTATAATGAGCTTCATAAGATAAGTGATGATATACATGCAATAGTTGCTTCCCAGGAAGGCCTCATCGAAGTGACGGACGGATTTGCCGAGGGTGAGCCTACACTCCAGGTAGTCATCGACCGTGATAAGGCTATGGAATACGGACTCACTGTTGCCCAGATATATGCAGGTATAGCCAGCCATACATCCACGACTGTAGATGCCGTGACGATAACAGTCGACGGTACTGATATGATGGTCAGCATCGTGGACAATACAGACCAGCTCACAAGAGAGAACCTCATGAGTATAGAGTTTGAGGCAGTCGATATGACGGGAGGAGCCCAGAGCACCGGTTCGGGTTCATTCGATCAGATGTCGGATGCATTCTCATCATTCATGGGTGATGAGGAAGAGGTTTCAGAAGATTCGGAAAGCACAGAAGAGGAAACGGCCGAAGAGGATGAGGAGCAGTCAAATATCCATACGCTCTCGGAATTTGCGACGATAGTTGAGACTGTATCATCCACATCAATCACAAGAGAAAACCTCGTAAGATATGTCACTGTATCATCCACAGTGGCAGAAGGATACAATGCGGCACTCATAGCGAGACAGCTTGAGCCCAGGATAGAAGAGTATAAAAAGACTATGCCTGACGGATACACGGTGGAACTCTCCGGTGAGTCAGAGCAGGTAAGCGAACTGGTTACACAGATGCTCGAGATGGCTGCACTGGCACTACTATTTATATACCTTGTCATGGTGGCCCAGTTCCAGAGCCTCCTGTCGCCGTTTATCATCCTCTTTACCATACCTCTTGCCTTTACCGGAGGTATGATAGGACTCATCATAGCGGGAGAGCAGCTGTCCATGCTGTCGATGCTGGGATTCGTCATCCTGATGGGTACAGTTGTTAATAACGGTATCGTATTTGTCGACTATACAAACCAGCTCAGGATCGGCGGTCTTGAGAGACATGATGCCCTGGTGGCTACAGGTATGACGCGAATGAGACCTATCCTCATGACAGCCCTTACAACCATCCTCGCCATGTCCATGATGATATTCGGATCGGGTATGTCATCCCAGCTGGGCCGGGGTATGTCCATCGTAATCGCAGGCGGACTGCTATATGCAACATTTATGACACTTTATATCGTACCGGTCATGTATGACATCCTCTTTAAGAAACAGCCTGTAAACGTAGATGTCGGAAGCGATATGGATGAAGCGATTGATGATGCGGCAGAATTCCTTGAAAAGATGAAGCTGGAAAACAATAACGGATAAAAATATCAGATAAAAATAATTTAAGGAGCAGATATGTTTATAATAGCAGGCCTCGGCAATCCCGGGGAAAAATATGCACATACAAGACACAATGCAGGGTTTGATACAGTAGACAAGCTTGCAGATAAATACGGTATAGATATAAGTGAGGAAAAGTTTGAGGCGCTCCTTGGAAGAGGCGTCATAGATGGTCAGAAAGTAATACTCGTAAAACCACTGACATATATGAATAACAGCGGCCAGGCATTACGGGCCGTGGCTGATTATTACAAAGTGGATACCGAGTCAGAACTGATCGTTATTTATGATGACATCAGCCTTGAGCCCGGTAAGCTCAGGGTACGTCCAAAGGGCAGTGCCGGCGGTCACAACGGAATAAAGAGCATTATCCAGCATCTGGGACATCAGGATTTTATGCGTGTCCGGGTAGGTGTTGGAGAGAAACCAAAGGGTTATGATCTTGCAGATTATGTACTTGGTCATTACTCAGATGAGGAAAAACCTGTAATGGACAGATCATTTTTAACAGCCGCAGAGGCAGCAGTCTTTGTCATGAATGAAGGCGTGGACAAGGCGATGAATAAATATAACTGATAATTCTATTACGGTGCCGGAAGAAGCTTCCCGGAATAACACAATCTTTCTTTCGCTTTACTGTTCGTGGCTTGTATTTCAGATGAAGATTTCTTATATATTTTTCTAATATTTCATGAGTAATATTTTCCGGTTTTGTTGATGGTATTTTGACGGTAAACTGTTGCAAAAGCTCTTGCCCCGGCTTCTATGGAAAGCCGGTGACGAAGGGATTTTTCTGCAATTTAAGGTCATTTTCTGCTATGAATGTTGAATAATAAATAAAAAATTGACATAGTGATAAGGATAGCATATGGTAAATTCACATTTACATCATCGCATTTGAAAACTGCAACAATTTCAATATGGACATCTCCTGCATCATGATGAATATGGTGATTAATATGAAAAAGATTGAAAAGAAAGCATTGATAATAATAACATTAGTTATAATCCTGGTTTCAGCCCTTTATATAATATTAGAAATAAGAAAATATTATAATCCGGAAGTATACATAAATATAGCTTCAATAAAGAAAGGGTCAAATCAATTACAATTTGCAACAATAGCGTACAATGAAAATAGTATATTCGGAGAAAATATTCAATTTGAAGACAAAATAAATGGAATTTCATTTGAAAACAGTGCAATAAGAACAGAAATAGAGCTGGAATATAATTTCCCCGGAATTGTAAATTGTAATGTAGAGGAGAAATATGATGGTATGTATATAAAATACAGCGGATATATGACGGATAAGAATAATAATACAATTGAAATTGATAAAGAAGTAAAGGTTGATGTAAAGATAGATGAAGTGATATATGAATAATAATTTGAATATAATATGAAAACCTATGGATAAAATTTCATTCAATAGGTGTTTGGGGGTGCGGTTTGGATGCTTATGTAGTACACTATACATACGAATTGGGGTATGTGTTTGCGGATGCATACTTGAGGGAGTCAGAGAAATCTGGCTCCTTTTGTATTCTGTATTCATGGAGTATCATGAGCAAAAAAGAGGAGATAAAAGAAATG
>DFKO01000176.1 GCA_002373855.1 Lachnospiraceae bacterium UBA3643 | reverse complement strand
GACATAGGCTCTGAATAGTAGATATTGGCAGAAACCTTGTCATTGTACTTCCAGTCAAAGTGTCTGAAGGAATTCTCATACTGCTCAGAACCTGTTCCGAGAACTACCAGCTGGATTGCATCCTGACAGAGCTCGTCCATGATGTACGCGATGAGGTCAAATCCCTTCTGGTCGGTAAGTCGCGATACTATACCGATAGTCATGATCTTGTCATCCTGCTCAAGACCGAGTTCTTTCTGAAGGGCTCTCTTGTTCTTAATCTTTTCCTTACGGAAGTTTGTCGGATTGTACTTAAAGTCAATATACTGATCTGTAGCAGGATCGTAATCAGTATAATCAATACCGTTTACGATACCTCTTAAATCTCCGCTCCTTGCCTTTAAGAGACCGTCGAGACCCTCGCCGTAGAAAGGAGTCTTGATCTCCTCTGCGTATGTCTCCGATACAGTCGTGATGGCATCCGCATATACGAGACCGCCCTTAAGGAGGTTTGCGTCTCTGTACGCCTCGAGCTTGTCAGGTGTAAAGAAGTATGCGGGGATACCTGTAATATCCCTGACATCCTTTACATCCCACCTGCCCTGGAACTTAAGGTTGTGAATGGTCATAACAGACTTGATATCCCTGAAGAAATCTCCCTCATGGAATCTCTCCTTGAGGTATACGGGGATGAGTCCTGTCTGCCAGTCGTGGCAATGGATGAGGTCAGGCTTGAATCCTATGGTAGGAAGTGCCGAGAGGGCAGCCTTTGAAAAGAATGAGAACTTCTCAATATCATCATATACATTGCTTGAATATGGTTTAAAGCCGTTAAAATACGACTCGTTGTCAATGAAATAATAAGTGATACCGTCAACTACTGCTTCGAGTACGCCGACATATTCGTTTTTCCAGTGGAAATCCATATAAAAATGGGTCTTGTACTGCATCAGATCCTTCATATTCTGGGCAATACATGTATACTTCGGAAGCATGACTCTGACGTCAAAATACTCCTTGTCAATACACTTGGGAAGCGAACCTACTACGTCCGCAAGACCTCCTGTCTTGATAAAAGGGACACCTTCCGATGCAACAAATAATACATTCTTCATTATCATAACCTCCGGCGTAAATCTGCTTACGTTTTCTGCCTTGTATATTATATAACAATTTATTGTTTAATAAAAGATATTTTATGCTCCGTATTTTCCTGCCTGCTTAAGCAAATCAACGGCATTAGCCCTGACTGCATCCGTGATATTCTCACTGCCAAGAAGCCTTGCTATCTCATCTACGTGAGCATCTCCGGATACCTCATTTATCTCCGTTACCGTCCTGCCGTCCTTTTCATGCTTTTCAATCATAAAGTGGGTATCTGCCTTGGCTGCTATCTGGGGCAGGTGGGTAATGCATATGATCTGATGGTTCTCAGCGAGCTGTCCTATCTTGCCTGCTACCTGCCATGCGGTCACACCGCTTATACCCGTATCGATCTCGTCAAATATGAGCGTCTCTATGTTATCACGCTTTGCCAGGACTGTCTTTATGGCCAGCATCACCCTTGAGAGTTCGCCGCCGCTGGCTACCTGAGACAGGGGTCTTAATTTTTCTCCCGCGTTTAAAGATATCATAAAGCTTATATCATCAAATCCGTCCCGTTTAATATTTTCTTTATCTTCCGTGACATCTATCCTGAAGTCGACTTTAAGGAAATTAAGTTCCTTTAAGGACTCAGTTATGTCATCAGCCAGGCGTTTTGCCTCTTTCTCCCGTATCTTATGGGCTTTTTCTGCCTTTTTTAAGTAGGAGTCAAGTATCTCTTCTCTCTTTTTCTTTAAAGATGCCAGATATGACTCGCCCTCCGACAGTTTTATAAGTTCTTCCCGTCTTTTATTTCCGTACTCGATGATGTCTTTTGTAGTCCTGCCGTACTTAAGGGACAGTCTGCCGATGAGGTCGAGGCGTTCTTCCACATTAGCAAAATCCTCATCATCAAAATCAAGGCTCTCCATGTAATCAAGTATCTCTCTGTGGAGATCAAGGAGTACCTGCTCTGCATCACTTAAGTGAGAGGCAATTGTTCCTGCTGCCTCATCAAGTCCTGCCGCCTGATTCATCTCCCTGACTGCATAACCTATGGTACTCAGCACTCCGTCGTCTCCCGACAGATACTGCTCCGATTTTGTCAGATTGCTTTTGATCTTCATGCCATTATTCATGAGATTATGCTTTTTTAGGAGCTGCTCTTCTTCACCCTCCGTGAGATTGGCATTATCTATCTCGTTTACTTCATATTCACACAGAGCCAGGTCCCTCGCCCTTCTGGCCTCATCCATATCAAAAGATTCAATCTCCTCCTCGGTTTTCTTAAGGAGATCGTAATCTTTGCCTAAATCCAAAATGACCTTTGCCAGTTCCTCCCCGGCAAAGTCATCAAGCATATCCTTTTGTCTCTTTTCAGATAACAGGGACTGATGATCGTGCTGTCCGTGAATATCGATGAGCAGTGATGCCAGTTCTTTGATCTGTCTGGCGGTCACCGTCTCTCCGTTTACCTTAAACACACTGCGTCCGGGCATGATACGTCTTGTGAGTATCAGAGTCCCGTCCTCCTCTGCAGGTATGTCCATATTTTTGATGAGCCCGAGGATGTCCGGGGACGATACGTTAAAGGTAAGTTCCGCAAGGGCATACTCAGCCCCCTCCCTTATCACTTCCTTGTCCGCCTTGGCACCCAGGCAGTAGTTTATGGAGCCGATTATTATAGACTTGCCGGCTCCCGTCTCACCTGTCAGTATATTGAAGCCCTCCCGGAAGTTTATCTCCGTCTCTTCAATCAAGGCAAGATTTTTTACATGTACATTAGTGAGCATATCATTCTCCTTTACAATTAACGGTCCTCTCCGGGAGCCGTCTGTAAAGTATTCGTTTCATTCATTTTTTTCTGAAGAACCTCAATAAAGCTTTTCTCCGATAATCTGATGAGTTTTGTGGTCCTGTCAGATTTCTTTATAATCACCTTGTCAGATTCATCGAGCAGCACACTTTTGCCGCCGTCAAAATACGCTCCGGCCTGAAGATGTCTGTCACCTGTTGAGCGCATCACCATTACCTCGACTTCATCCTCTGCAGATAAGAGGACACTCCTGGCAGCCATGGTATGGGGACATACGGGTGTGAGGACAAGGAGGCTGGCTCCGGGCTCAACTATAGAACCGCCCGCTGACATATTGTATCCGGTAGAACCGGTAGGCGTACTTAATATGACACCGTCCGCATGATAGTCCGTAAGATGCAGACCGTTTACGGATACCCTGTAACCTATTACCTGGAGATCTCCGTTTCTCGAGAGCACCACATCGTTAAGGGCGTCTGCTTTTTTTACGCACTCACCGTTTTTATATACCTCACCGCAGATACGCATACGCTCCTCTGTCTTAAACTTATCTTCTATAAGTGCCTTAAGAGCCTGCTCGACATTTCCCATCTCAACTTCTGCGAGGAAACCTATTGTACCCATGTTGATCCCGATAAGGGGTATGTCGATATCGTTTGTATGCTCCGAAACCCGCAGCATCGTTCCGTCGCCGCCAAGCACGATGATACAGTCCATACCGTCAAGTCTGTCGATGTAGTTATCATCGAGACCTGAGATATCGACTTTGATACTGCCGTCTATGGCAAGTATTTTTTCCCTGACTGCGTGGGCTGTCCTTAAGTCTGCGTCCTTTATGGGGTTTGAAACAATCATAAATGATTTCATAATCACACCGCTTTTATTTATCCAGCTCATCGTGAGCTGCATTTACAATATCCGTTACGGATTTATCAAATACGTCTTCTTTGTTTTCCTGTTTTTTCAGATAAATGAGATACTCGATATTTCCTTCCGGTCCCCTTATGGGAGAATAATCCATATCAAGAATCGTAAATCCTGCCTCAACGGCATATCCC
>DFKO01000195.1 GCA_002373855.1 Lachnospiraceae bacterium UBA3643 | reverse complement strand
AATCAGAACACCCATACAGGATGGCTTCCCGATGTATTTAACGAATATCTTCTTGTGATACTGATCGCGCTCATAGTGACGCTTCGTATGTATATATATTTAAAATATACCAAGCAGGGATTTGAGCTGACTGTAGTCGGCGAGAGCGAACAGACCGCAAGATATGTTGGTATCCATGTAGGGAGGGTCATCATGAGGACCATGATCTTGTCAGGTGCCATATGCGGTATAGTCGGATTGCTCCTTGTAGGCAGCATCAACCATACGATCACGACTACCATCGCAGGTGGTCAGGGATTTACGGCAGTTATGGTTTCGTGGCTTGCCAAGTTTAATCCCCTCTCTATGGTTCTGACCAGCTTACTTATCATATTCCTTAACAGAGGAGCAGGAGAGATATCTACGAGATTCGGACTCAATCAGTCATTCTCGGATATTATCACGGGTATCATCCTTTTCTTCCTCATAGGATGCGAATTCTTTATTAATTATAAAATTGTTCTTACACATAAAAACAGGGAGAGCGGAAAGGAGGAGCAGGCATGATAGATTTAGTTGCTTTTATCCCGAGAGCCGTTGCTCAGGGTATACCTCTTTTATACGGTAGTACAGGCGAGATTATCACAGAAAAATCGGGCAACCTGAATCTCGGTATCCCCGGTGTCATGTATGTAGGCGCAATCAGTGGTGTCATCGGATCGTTTTATTATGAGCAGTCTCTTGCATCCAAGGATGATATAAACGGATTCCTCGCAGTATTTATCCCAATGCTCTGCTGCCTTGTGGGTTCACTGATCATGGGACTCATATATTCGTTTCTGACTGTATCCTTAAGGGCCAATCAGAATGTTACCGGTCTGGCACTTACCACATTCGGTATAGGCTTTGGTAACTTTTTTGGAGGTTCTCTCATAAAACTTTCGGGACTGGATGTACCTTCCATCGCATTATCTGCAACCAGTGCATGCTTTTCAAAGACTCTGCCCTTTGCAGGCAGCGTCGGATGGGCAGGCAAGCTGTTTTTGTCATATGGATTTCTGGCATACCTTGGCATCATTATCGCTCTGGTTGCTGCCTTTATTATCAGAAAGACGAGAGTTGGTCTGCAGCTCCGTGCAGTAGGAGAAGACCCTGCTACGGCTGACTCGGCAGGTATCAATGTCACAAAATATAAATATGTATCAACATGCCTTGGATGCATGATCGCAGGACTGGGCGGACTCTATTATGTCATGGACTATGCCTGTGGTGTATGGAGCAATGATGCATTCGGAGACAGAGGATGGCTCGCCATCGCCCTCGTTATCTTTACAATATGGAGATCTGATGTAAGTATATTTGCGTCAATACTTTTCGGCGGACTGTATATCCTTTATTTATACATTCCCGCAGGTATCGATCATATGGAATACAAAGAACTGTACAAGATGATACCTTATGTGGTCACCATGCTCGTACTCGTGATCACCAGTATGAGAAACAGGCGGGAGGACCAGCCACCAAAGAGTCTGGGTCTGCCATACTTCAGAGAGGAGCGTTAATAAATGAAACTGCTTGAAGACCGTATTTTAAAAGATGGAATAGTTAAAGAGGGTAATGTATTAAAGGTAGATTCATTCCTCAATCATCAGATGGATATAGATCTCTTTAACGAGATGGGAAAAGAGTGGAAGAGGCTCTTTGAAAAAGAGGAAATCAACAAGATCCTGACCATAGAGGCTTCGGGTATCGGCATTGCAGCCGTAGTGGCCCAGTATTTTAAGGTGCCCGTAGTATTTGCAAAAAAGACCCGGTCCATTAATCTTGACGGTCAGTCATATACGGCAAAAGTAGAATCATTTACAAAGAAAAAGGTTACGGATGTAATCGTCTCCAAAAAATATCTTAATCCCGGGGACAACATTCTCATTATAGATGACTTTCTGGCAAACGGATGCGCCGTGAACGGACTCATTCAGATCATCAATGAATCCGGGGCAACTTTAAAGGGTGTAGGCATAGCCATCGAGAAAGGTTTTCAGGATGGCGGCAGGCTCCTTAGAGAGAAGGGTGTCAGGGTAGAATCTCTCGCAATCATTGAGAGTATGGACGCATCTACGGGAGATGTAGTCTTCAGACATTAATTCTTTTAATTATTATTTTCAAAAAGTTTGAATTTCATAATTATTTACTTACCATTTTAAAAATGCTATTATAAACAGGATTTAGTAAATCGTGTTTTAATTATAATGATTAAAAATATTCCGAGGTGTATTATGGCTCAGTTATGGGGCGGAAGATTTAAAGAAGAGACAGACAGAAACGTTTACCTCTTTAATGCTTCGATTGATTTTGATAAAAGACTTATATATAAAGACATAGAAGGCAGTTTTGCCCATGCAAAGATGCTGGGTAAACAGGGGATCATCACAGAAGATGAGATGAATAAAATCCTCACCGGATTAACGACCATAAAAGAAAAGGTTGAGGACGGAAGCCTCCTGATCACTGATGAATATGAGGACGTTCACTCATTTGTAGAGGCCAATCTCATCACCATGATAGGTGACGCCGGTAAAAAACTTCACACCGGCCGTAGCCGGAATGATCAGGTAGCCCTGGATATGAAGCTTTATGTCAGGGACGAGATAGACAGGACAGATGGTCTCATTAAAGAGTTTCAGACCATACTCCTGCGTATCATGAAGGAAAAT
>DFKO01000194.1:660-3041 GCA_002373855.1 Lachnospiraceae bacterium UBA3643 | reverse complement strand
CGAATGCACCGAAATCGGTCATTCTGGCAACGCGGCCTTTGATCTTATCGCCTACATGGAATTTCTCCTCGATGTTTGCCCATGGATTCTCCTCGTCAAACTTTGCAGAGAGAGCGATCTTGTCATCTGTGATCTCTTTAACGTATACGCGAACCTTGTCACCCTTTTTGAATACATCCTGGGGATGAGCGATTCTGCTCCAGCTCATCTCAGAGATATGGAGGAGACCGTCAACGCCGCCTATATCAACGAATGCACCAAAGTTTGTTACATTCTTGATCTCACCTTCGATGATGTCGCCTACCTGAAGTGATGAAAGAACTGCGGCCTTCTTCTCAGCCTTTTCTTTCTCGATGATAACTCTTGCGTTACCGATGCATCTCTTCTCAGCAGGATTGTACTCGCTCATAATGAACGAAATATCTGTACCCTCAAGGTCGTCGAGATTCTTTCTGCCGTTACCGCCTGTTGCAAGTGAAGCAGGGATAAATACGGGAACTTCATCAACCACTACCTTGATACCACCCTTAACAACCTCTGTAACCTTGGCTGTAAGAACTGTCTGGTTTTCAAATGCATCCTTGAGCACTTCACTGACTTTGTTGCCGAGTGCTCTCTTGTGTGACAGAGCCACGAGTCCATCAGCGTCGCTTGATTTGAGAACTTTAACTGTAATAGGATCGCCTACTTTAACGACCGTGGTAAGATCAAGTGTAGAATCGTTTGAATATTCATTTCTGGTTACGATTCCGTCTGACTTATAGTTTATATTTACATAAACTGCGTCCGGTGTTACTGACAGTACGGTTCCTTCCACCACTTCCCCCTGATAGATTTTTTTGTTGTCGTAATCTTCCAACATCTGTTCAAAATTATTCATGTCTGACATGCTTTTGAACCTCCTCAATAATATTTTTGGGGGTGGAAGCCCCCGCTGTAATACCGACCGAGTCTGCAACCGATATTTTATCTCTGATGCCGACCATATCCGGGCCCATGAGTTCCGCCAGTGTCTGGATAAAGCAGGTGTTTTCACACTCTCTGCTGCATATCTCAAACAGCTTTCTGCTGTTTGATGAATGCTTATCCCCTATTACGATCATCACGTCCACTTTCTGTGCTATATCGAAAGCTTCCTTCTGGCGTCCTCTGGTTGCGTCACATACAGTATTCACAACAGTAATATGATAACCTTTTTTTGTAAAGATTTCAACAAATTCTTGAAATTTGTTATAGCTGAAAGTCGTCTGGGATACAAGGGTTATATTGGTCCCTTCCCGGGGAACAAATTTCTCTGCCTGCTCAGATGTCTCTATGACCATGTTTTCACATCTGCACCAGCCTCTGATACCTATTACTTCAGGATGATTCGGGTTGCCTGCGATGAGGACTGTATCATCCTCATCAAGGCTGCTCACAACTTTATGGATACGCTTTACAAAAGGGCATGTCATATCCACATATTTTACGCCTTTTTCATCGAGATAATCATTTATATGCTTAGGTATACCGTGGCTCCTGATGACTACAACGCCTTCACTGACTTTCTTTAATTCATCTTCTGTCTCAAGAGTCACAACGCCTTTATCTTCAAGATCCTTTACGACTTCCTTGTTATGAATGATCGGACCGTATGTATATATTTTTTCTCCCGTGGATAATAGTTCGTAAACCTTATCAACTGCTCTCGATACTCCGAAGCAAAAGCCCGCTGTCTTTGCCAGAATTATTTCTGCCATATTATTTACCCTCGCAGAGTCTTAATATCTCTGCTTCAACCTGGTCGATCGTCATATCTGATGTATCGACCTCTATGGCATCATCAGCCTTTTTAAGGGGAGATATCTCTCTGTGCATATCCTGATAATCCCTGTCGATGATGTCTTTTTCTATTGTATCTAAATCTGCGCTCTCTCCCTTGGCTATGAGCTCATCATATCTGCGCTTTGCCCTTACTTTTGATGAAGCTGTTAAATAGATTTTGGGATTGGCATTTGGCAGTACCACGGTGCCTATATCCCTGCCGTCCATTACGACGCTTTCTTTCTCGGCCAGTTTTCTCTGGAGCTCTACGAGCTTAGTTCTGACAGGGCCGTACTTCGAAACCTTTGAAGCTGCCTTACCGACTTCCTCTGTTCTGATAAATCCGTTTACATTTTCGCCGTTTAAAATAACTACCTGGGCTCCGTCCTCAAACTTAATCGTTATATCAAGGCCCTCAAGTTTTTCCGATACAGCCTTTTCATCACCTGTATCTACATTGTTGCGGAGCATGTAGAGAGCTGTTGCCCTGTACATCGCGCCGGTATCCACATAGATGGCTCCGAGCTTTTTTGATACTCCTTTTGCTATTGTACTCTTTCCTGCTCCCGCAGGTCCGT
>DFKO01000194.1:0-608 GCA_002373855.1 Lachnospiraceae bacterium UBA3643 | reverse complement strand
TTTCCTGCTCCCGCAGGTCCGTCAAGTGCTACTACGAGCGGCATAACATTATATCCTCCTTTGATTTACATAACATATTTATGTTAACGAAGCCGATTCGCCGGCCAGATGGCCTGTAGACCAGGCTATCTGGAGATTAAATCCTCCGGTCAGCGCATCCACATCGATCATCTCACCTGCAAAGTATAGTCCGCTTATCAGCTTAGACTCCATGGTGGACGGATTTATCTCTTTGATGCTGACTCCGCCTATTGTGATAATCGCTTCGTTTATATCTCTTGATCCTTTGATATTTATCTTTAGATTTTTCAGGGTATGAACGATTCTTTCCCGCTCCTCCCTCGTGATCTCATTTACTTTTTTGTCTTCATCGATTCCGGCCATAAGAGGTATAACGGAAGTCATTTTTGACGGCAGCAGACCAGCCAGTGCATTTTTAAGGGATTTGTTTTTAAATTCATCAAAATCCCTCAGTATCCTTTTATCAAGTGTCTCTGTATCAAGCGCAGGCTTTAAGTCAATAACTGCCGTTGCTTTGCTGCCCGGATATTTTTTATTTAAATACGATGCCCCCGTCAGTACCAGTGGACCACTGATGCCAAAGTGAG
>DFKO01000177.1 GCA_002373855.1 Lachnospiraceae bacterium UBA3643 | reverse complement strand
CGTCCGGCGGAGGCGACTCCCGGGAAAGTGCAACAGAAAATAACAGCCCGCAAGGGTAATGGTGAAAAGGCGGTGTAAGAGACCACCGCATCTCTGGTAACAGAGATGGCTGTGTAAACCCCATCCGAAGCAAGACTAAACAGAGACCATAACGCTGCCCGCGTTGTCTCAGGTAAGTCGCTTGAGGCGTGTGGCAACATACGTCCTAGATTAATGATCATCCCGGCCTTTTGGCTATGACATAACCCGGCTTACAGTCCCGCTCATTTTTTATATTAAAAAGACTTAAGAAGGACAAAATATAAATGTCAGAAGAACCTGATTTATTTTCATATATGGAGGAACTGAATAAAGAAGAAGCGGAGAAGGAATCTCCCCTTGCAGCCAGAATGCGCCCCAAGACCCTTGATGATGTAGTGGGTCAGGACCATATCATAGGCAAAGACAAGCTCCTCTACAGAGCTATAAAGGCCGATAAGCTTAGCTCCCTTATTTTTTACGGACCTCCGGGTACCGGCAAGACGACGCTGGCCAAGGTTATAGCCAATACGACTAAAGCAGAGTTTCGCCAGATCAATGCCACCATAGCCGGAAAAAAGGATATGGAGGAAGTCGTTGAGCAGGCCAAGTCTGACAGGAAGTTAAAGAGCGTACGGACCATTCTCTTTATCGATGAGATTCACAGATTTAATAAAGGCCAGCAGGATTATCTCCTCCCGTTTGTTGAGGACGGAACCATTATCCTGATAGGCGCGACCACCGAGAATCCGTATTTTGAGGTAAACGGAGCGCTCATATCCAGATCAAATATATTTGAATTAAAGCCCCTTGATCATGATGCCATAGTCACCATTATAAAGCGTGCCGTATACGACAGCGAAAAAGGCATGGGCGCCATGAACGGCGATATCACAGATGATGCCCTTGAGTTTCTGGCAGAGCAGTCTGATGGTGATGCGAGACGGGTATTAAATGCTATAGAGCTTGGCATACTGACTACAAAACCTTCAGAGGATGGTAAGATCCGTATTACCATAGATGTTGCGGCTGAATGTATACAAAAGCGGGTCGTCAGATTTGACAAGACAGGGGATAATCATTACGACACGATTTCCGCATTTATAAAATCCATGCGTGGATCAGATCCCGATGCGGCTGTATATTATCTGGCCAAGATGCTTTATGCAGGCGAGAGCGTGACCTTTATCGCAAGACGTATGATGATCTGCGCCAGTGAGGATGTGGGCAATGCAGATCCCAATGCACTTAATGTGGCTGTCAATGCGTCATTAGCAGCAGAGCGTGTAGGTATGCCGGAAGCCCAGATAATACTGGCCCAGGCAGCTGCATATATAGCCACTGCGCCCAAGAGCAATGCGGCGGTAAATGCCATATTTGAGGCCACTGATGCCGTAAAGAAATACGGGGATCTGGCCATACCCAATCACTTAAAGGATGCCCATTATAAAGGGGCAGCAAAGCTTGGCCACGGCGACGGATATAAATATTCTCATGATTATAAAAATCATTACTGCAGACAGCAGTATCTGCCATACGAGCTGACCGGTACGGAGTTTTACAGACCCGGGAGCCTTGGATATGAAGAGAAAATAAAGGAACATATGGCAAAGATAAAAAAAGAAGCCGATTAAAATGGGGGATTTATGAAATTAACAGACCTTTTGGAATATGACAACATCACAGTCCAGTGCCACGACAATCCCGACGCGGATGCTATCGGTTCGGGATATGCGCTCTATAAATATTTTGAGCATAACGGCAAAAATGTCAGGCTCATCTACAGCGGAAAAAATATCTTAAAGAAATCCAATCTGAAACTTTTGGTTGATACACTTAAAATCCCTGTACAGTATCTTGAGAGGCTGGCTCTCGATGATGAGAAGTGGCATAAAGGTTTATGGCTCACTGTTGACTGCCAGTACGGAGCAGGCAATGTGACCAGATTTGAGGCGGACAATGTGGCTATCATCGATCATCACCAGGTAGAGATCGATAATGTTGAGAAAAGCATTATCCGTCCCGGTATAGGCAGCTGCTCAACTATTATCTACAACCTGTTTAAAGAGGTTGGATACGAGATAAATGATGATGATGGTGTAGGTACTGCCCTTTATTACGGATTGTTTACGGATACAAATCAGTTTTCCGAACTGTTTAATCCCCTTGACCGTGATATGTCCGATCAGATACCCCACGATGCAAGTTTTATAAATACACTGCGTACTACAAATATTTCCCTGGATGAACTTGAGATAGCAGGCGTAGCTATGCTGCGTTATTCATTTAATGAGGAGTACGGCTTTGCCGTCATCAAATCCCAGCCCTGCGATCCTAATATCCTCGGACTTATCAGTGATTTCCTGCTTCAGGTTGACAGGGTGAGGACATGCGTCGTATTTAATGAAAACGGTGACGGATATAAACTATCGGTTCGCAGCTGTGTAAAGGAAGTAAACGCCAGCGAGCTTGCGGGATTCTTAACTGAGGGTATAGGCTCCGGCGGCGGCCATTATGAAAAAGCCGGCGGATTTATCGCCGAGAAGCTATTCAGGGAGAAAAACGGATTTGTCAGCATAGATGTTTATTTAAGCAACCGTATGATGGAATATCATGATATGTATCAGATCATATATGCATCTGAATTTGAGGCTGATATTTCAGAGATGACGCTTTATGCAAAAAAGAAACTCCCTATCGGATTTGTAAAGGCGACAGATGTACTTCATACAGGTATGCCTATCACAGTCAGATCCCTTGAAGGTGATATGGACTTAACAGTTGAGGACGACCTCATCATCATGATCGGCGTAAAGGGCGAGGTATATCCAAACAGACTTGAAAAATTCCAGCGGTCCAATACTGTACTTGATGAAAAGTATGATTATGATAAATATGCTCTTGAGAAGAATTACATCCCTACGATCAAAAACAGACTGACGGGCCAGAATCATCTGCTCACGGATTTCGCCCATGTCTGCATACCAAAGGGAGAGGTCAAGATATATGTCAAGGAGCTAACCAAGGGAGTAAAGGTATTTACGGCATGGGATAAAGAAAAATACATGCTGGGTAAGCCGGGAGATTATCTGGCAGTCAGATGCGACGATCTCCATGATGTATATATCATCGAGCGCAAGATATTTGGCATGACTTACGAGAAAGTAGAGAATTAACAGATAAAGGTACTTGAATATGGAAAATCAGAGTTTACATTATGATGCTTTTATTTCATACAGACATACCCAGCCCGATAAGTTTGTGGCAGAGAAACTCCACAGGGAGCTTGAGAGCTTCAGGCTGCCGGGTAATGTTGAAAAGAAATTAAAAAAGGATAATCCGGAGGCAAAGACCAGGATCAAAAGAGTATTTCGCGATGAGGAGGAGCTGCCTCTTGCAAGCAATCTTGAGGACCCTATCGTGGAGGCTCTTAAAAACTCGGATTATCTCATTGTGATCTGCTCCCCGAGATTAAAGGAGTCTCTCTGGTGCCGTAAGGAGATCGAGACATTTGTAGAGCTCCACGGTGTCGACAGGGTACTGACCGTACTGGTAGAGGGAGAGCCTGAGGATTCATTCCCCACAGAACTCCTTAACAGGGAGAGGGATGCCATCGACAGGGAGGGCAATCATATCACTATCAGGGAAAAGATAGAGCCCCTTGCGGCTGATGTGAGGGCGGATAATGATAAGGGCAGATTAAAGGCTCTTAAATCCGAAAAGCTCAGACTGATAGCTGCGATGTTTAATCTTAATTATGACGACCTTAAGCAACGCCACAGAGAGCAGCACATGCGCCGTGTAATCGGCCTTGTCAGTTGCATATCAGCATTATGCCTTCTTATTGGCGGACTCAGTACATTTACGGCTATTACACTTTCCAAGAAAAATGAGGAGATAAAGGCCCAGGCAGAGGAGATTGAGGCCAAGTCATATGAGATACAACTTCAGTCAATGTCCCTGGAGGAGCAGAATGAAAAGCTACTGACATATCAGGCTCAGACCCTGGCTGATACATCACTGGAGTGCCTTGGCCAGGATGACAGATACGGCGCTATTCAGAATGCATATTATGCCATGACATCATATGACGGCAATGAGATGCCTTATATTTCATCGGCAAGATATGCTATGACGAAGGCGCTTAATCTGTATGATATTACAGGCTCTATCAGGCCTCTTACCACAATGCAGCTTAATGCCGACCTTAATTTTATGCACATATCTCCCTCGGGTGATGTGGCAATGCTTTATGATTACTCGGGTACCATGACCTTCTGGAGTACAATTACCGGTAAGCTCATAAGCGCTGTTGAAAATCCTTCCGATTCCTACATGGTAGCTTATGTATCGGCATTTCTTGATGATGACAGATTTATTTTTATCGATAGCGATATTATGTGTATTGATGTCACTACAGGAACCATAGATACATTTATTTCGAAGTCATCGGACACGCTCTTTCAGTATAAAAGCTTGTATTATGATGAGGATGAAGAGCTGCTTTATGTATTCGGAGACAGTGACATATATATTTTTGACCCGGCAGACGGTTCTCTTATCAAAAATATCGATTTTTCTTTTCATGTCGATTCCGATACCTTTAAATCGGTGGGAGACGGCAGGTATATGTTTACATCCGGATATTATGACGAGGAATATCTTTATCTTGTCGATGAAGAGGGCAACGAGCTCTTTAGCATGAATATATATGACACCAATTATCAGGATGCTTATGTATACGGTGATAAGATTTATATACTGACAGGCGAGGAAGCGAATCAGGATTCGTTTTTTAGTGGATATTTATCGGTAATCAGGGTATATGATGTCGCATCGGGCACTGTATTATGCTCAAGGGAAGACAGAAATATATATGGCACCAGTCTGGATGTTATATATGATGTGGAAGGTGATTATCTGGTTGAGATAGGTACAAGGGGTGTGGCCGAGTTTGATATGGATACCCTTGATGTGGAGGTAATCGATATTTACAATGACGGTCTTCTTTACTGCGAGGTTTTTGATGAGGATGTGGCATTTATTACAGATGATTTCGGCTATATAATTCTTTCAAATCATACGACAATGGGTACTAAGTCACTCATTAAATGTAATATGAAAAATGCAAAAGAGGTTATGGTCGTCAATAACGGACTTATTTGTCATGAGGCTAACAGCAACAAGGTAATACTTTACAGGACCATTGAAAATCCGGATATTAAGAACGAGGGCGAATGGGAGACAAAGGAGCTTTCCAATTTTACATATAGCTCTGCCGTGGAAAAGGCTAAGGAGCTTGGTATTGCCAACGCGGACTTTGTTGATTGTATTACATATAATGACGATAACACTAAGCTCTGTATCTCATACGGTGACGGCACAGTCGAGATATACCAGGCAAAAGATATGACATTATGGACGTCATTTAAGCTTGAGGGTCAGTTTGAGACTGTATGTGAATATCTCGGAAAAGACAACGAAGGAAATGAGTATTGGAGAACCAATGATAACGGATATTGTCTCGATGAAAACGGAGAGCTTATCATGATAGTCGGCAATATGGTTATGCTTGATGCCAAGAACAGGCAGGTATATTTAAGCTATAACTATGACGGTGCCACATTATACAGCGCACCAATCTACTCTGACGAAGAACTTATCGAAATCGCAGAGAAGTATCTGGATTAAGGGGAAATATTAATAGCGACGCACCGTTAATCGGACATGCAGAAACGGATGTGTGTACATCGCAATTTAATCTGTGGAAAGCGAAAATGATATTTGACATAATTCACAGATAAATTTATAATAAATATGAGGTGAAACCGATAGACGGTTGCCCTCGACATTAGGTTGTTTTTTAACCGTCAGTTGTGCGAGAGCTGGCGGTTATTTTTTTGCCTTGCTATGACCTACTGTGAAGCCAAGAGCAAAGCATGTTACTGCTAAGCTTAATACAGCTATCCTTTAATTCATCAGTTTCTCAACTATATATCGATAAATATCCGTGGAATTATTCATGAAATTATCGCAGGCGGTTTCTGCGAGAATACGGGTTGGAAATGACAGGGAGATGTCGTAGAGAGCGGCGTCTCCTTTTCCTTTGCAGATGAGGCGAGCGATGTAGGTACCGTCCTCTGTTTCCGATACAGAGGTCTCTACCTTGTGGCTGGCCATGATGGAGCTTTTGTTGTCTGCGATATGATTATAGATATCGAGCTTTATCTCTTTTGAGAGCTTTGATTCAAGGGAGTCTACGGTCTTTGATCCTTCCTCGGTTAGTGAGATATAGCTGCGGTTGTGCTTTTTTTCGACGGTTATGAATCCGTCTGATTCCAGTTCGTTTAGGTTAAACTGAAAGGAGAAAGCGTCAGCATATCCGCTCATTACGAGAAAATCGCTTATGTCAGCAGACGAGAGCTTTATGTTGCTGCACTTAAGCATATAGAGGATCATTATTTTATATAACATTGATGAATCCGGTTGTCTCATAATATTTTCCCTGGTAGGAATCCCTTTCCTTCATGGTATGGATGAGAGTGTTTAATACATTCTTTTTATTTTTGCTCCATAGAGGAGCTACCAGCATATCGCCCTTGCCGTCGCCGGTCACCCGGTGGATGACTATCTCGGGGCTCAGCTTTTCTATACATTTGATGAGTATATCCGTGTACTCATCCTGGGAGAGTACCTCAAATTTACGCTCATCATAATCTTTCTCAAGGTCAGTGTCTTTAATGACATGGAGCAGCTGAAGCTTTATGCCAAATATATTAAATGTGTTTAAGTATTCAATGGTCTGATACATCTGCTCCGGTGTCTCTCCCGGGAGTCCGAGTATGACATGGACTATGACAGG
>DFKO01000165.1 GCA_002373855.1 Lachnospiraceae bacterium UBA3643 | reverse complement strand
CTGTTTGTCAGATGCGACAAATCATTTGAACTCATTAAAAATGACATAAAGACTCTATCCTACGCAGGCAGTGACGGCAGGAGCTATTTTATAACAGATAATATAATATATAGTGCAGATCTCCCTGAGTGTACCAGTTCACTTGTAGTACAGAATATACCCTTTGGAGGTCTGGCAGTCTCCGGAGACTCTGATATGGTGGCATGGGTCAGCGGAGGCGACCTGTATAATGCAACCCAGATCGCATGGCTTAATATGGAGACTGGAGAGATCATATATGTTGAGGCAGAGGACGATACGAGGATCATGCCTCTCGGATTTTTTGATAAAGACCTGATATACGGTATAGCTGACAAAAAAGATATTGTCACAGATAAATACGGAGAGACGGTATTTGCCATCAGCAGGATAATCATAAGAAATGAGAAAGGGGATATCCTCAAGGAATATTCGGAAAGCGGATATTATATATCGGATACGGAGCTCTCTGAGAGTATGCTGAAACTGACGAGAGTAGTAAAAACAGCGAATGGATATGCAGACAGTACACCGGATCAGATACTCAACAACTCGGTAGAGGAAGTCCCGAAAAATACAATAGCAAAGGCTGTGACGGAAAATCTCGAAACAATAGTGCAGATAGCCGTTAAAGACAACATAGAGACAGACAACCTGAAAGTGCTGTCACCAAAGCTCGTAATGTATGAGGGCGACAGGACACTCTCGCCTGTATGCAGTGATGAGACAAGGTATTATTATGTATATTTAAAGGGAAGTCTTGCTCTGGTCACCGATAATATTGCAGAGGCTGTGATCACAGGATATGATGGATACGGTATAGTGACGGACGGAAACGGTCTCGATATTTTCTACAGAGGAAATCTCCGTACGCGAAATCAGATCATGGCAATATCAGAAGCAGTCATAGAAGACGGCGAAGATACGTCCATGACAGAAGCTGTATGCTTAAATACCATGCTGGAATATTACGGAGTCACAAAAGATACAAGAACTGATGTAAAAGAGGGAAAAGATATCACGGAGATACTCTCTGAAAATCTGCCGGGTAAGAATGTACTTAATCTTAAGGACTGTCCCCTCGGAGCAATCCTCTACTACATCGATGCAGAGCATCCCGTGCTGGCATTTTTCGATGATGAAAATGCAGTGCTCCTCGTGGGATTCAATGAGTATAATGTCGTAGTCATGAATCCAAAGGACGGAAGTCTTGGCAAGATAGGAAAAAACGATACAACAGCTCTTCTTGAGCAGGGAGGTTGCAGATATTATGTCATTAATTAAAAATAGAATCAGCTTTGTGACAATATTATTTATGGCACTGGCATTGTACGGATGTACAGGTGGAAACAGTGTAAGTGATAATACGGCAAAAGTCGATGCGTCAGTCATAGAAAATATGGCCATGCCTGTGGATACAGGCGGTATCGAAGTGACTGAGGAGATGCTCGACGCCGGTATATTTAATCCGGGAGATACGGGGCGTCTCGCATCGGTGATGGCAAGAGCTGCAAGTGGAGAAGATATTACGATAGCATATATCGGCGGCTCCATCACAAACGGTGACTCAGCCAATCCCAAAGAGACAAAGTGCTATGCATATCTGACAACAGAGTGGTGGAAAGAGACTTTTCCAGGTGCAAACATTAATTATGTGAATGCGGGAATTGGCGCCACAGATTCCTACATAGGAGTACACAGGGCAAAGAGGGATGTACTCGCATATAAACCTGACCTTGTAGTCGTGGAATTTTCCGTAAATGATACGAGAAATCATAATAAAGAGACATACGAGAGTCTCCTTCGGATGCTGCTTAATTCTGACAGTCAGCCGGCAGTTATATCACTCATCATTACTACAGAGCAGGGTTATGATTACGCATCAGATCACATACAGTCAGCATTTAATTACAAAGTACCCATCATCAGCTACAAGGCCGAGATAGAAAAGGGTTATGAGCAGAAAGTAATCAGCTGGGATGATATAGGTAGCAGCGACGGAGTCCATCCGTCAAACGGGGGACATACTGTCATCGCAAATCTACTGACGACATTTTACTCCGGTGTACTTAAGGATATAAACAATACTGAATATACAGAAGAATATGTAATGGCTGATGCAAAGACAAAGTGCCGCTATGAAAATGCTGACATCATATTTGCAGATGAGATGGATATAACGGAAAATGACGGATTCGTATACGAAAATGTCTGGGCTAATCTTTCAGATACAAACGGATGGGTATGCACTGACGGAGGCAGCATCACATTTAAGGCAACCGGCAAATCTCTTGGCATCATCTACCAGAAGACCACCGATGGTATGAGTGGTATCTATGATGTATACGTTGACGGAGAGTACTGTATGCAGATAGACGGAGACTTTAAAAACGGCTGGGGTAACTGCGTGGACTATGTGATCCTCGGCAACTACGATGAGTCATCAGAGCACACAGTTTCAGTCATGTTAAATGCTAATTCCGAAAATAAAAAAATGACCATATGCGCAGTATGCGTGGCAGAGTAAAGAGGTAGGATAACAATGGCAAACATTTACGCAGATATGTATATCTCGGATGAAGTATACGAGTATACTTCCGGGATACTGGACGGGTTAAAAGAGAGATTTGAAAAGATAGACATGATGGCTGAGATAAACCAGATGAAGGTTTTAAAGGCCATGCAGAAAAATAAAGTTGATGCATCATGTATGCTTGGAACCACAGGATACGGATATGATGATTACGGCAGGGATACACTTGAGAAAGTATATGCAGATATCTTTCACGCAGAGGATGCCCTGGTGAGACCCCAGATAACATGCGGAACCCATGCTCTGGCCCTGGCCCTTATGAGTAATCTAAGGCCCGGAGAGACCTTATATTCTCCGGCCGGCAAACCCTATGATACTCTCGAGGAAGTAATAGGCATCAGACCGTCTAAGGGCTCCCTTGCGGAGTATGGCGTTTCCTATGTTCAGACCGATTTACTTCCAGACGGGACATATGATTATGAGAGCATAAAGAAAGTGCTCCTTGAAAATGACAAAATAACACTTGCTACGATCCAGCGTTCAAAGGGTTATCAGACCAGACCGTCATTTGGAGTAGAGCAGATAGGGGAACTGATAAAATTCATAAAAGATTTAAGACCGGACGTAAAAGTTATGGTGGATAACTGCTACGGAGAGTTTGTTGAAGATAAGGAACCTACAGACGTCGGAGCCGATATGGCAGTGGGGTCCCTCATAAAAAATCCGGGAGGCGGACTGGCACCTATAGGCGGATATATAGTCGGTAAAAAAGAGTGCGTGGAAAATGCGGCATACAGACTGACTTCCCCGGGGCTTGGAAAAGAGGTCGGAGCATCCCTTGGTATACTTAAGGATTTTTATCAGGGTATATTTTTATCTCCCACAGTAGTATCAAGTGCTTTAAAGGCGGCAATATTTGCGTCAGCTATTTATGAAAAGCTGGGATTCCCCGTAATCCCCTCATCTGCAGAGGAACGTCATGACATTATCCAGGCGGTGACCCTTGGCAGTGAAGAGAGAGTAGTCGCATTCTGCCAGGGCATACAGAAATCATCACCTGTTGATTCCCACGTGGACGCAGTACCTGCACCCATGCCGGGATATGACAGTGATGTGATCATGGCAGCAGGTGCATTTGTATCAGGTTCATCAATTGAACTCTCTGCAGATGCTCCCATTCGCGAACCGTATGCCGTTTATTTTCAGGGCGGTCTCACCTGGCCCCATGCCAAGTACGGTATCATGATGTCTCTCCAGACCATGTACGAGAGAGGGCTGGTTGAACTGAAGTAATTATACTGAATCGATTTATAATGATATAAAAAAGGAAAAATGGTATAATATAACAGGTGTTTAAATATACACAGAATTAAAACAGAGTAGAAAAAGGAGGACAAACAAATGTCATTTGCAAGCAGTGGTATGGGTCCGAAGGGAAAGCCCCTTCATAAACCTGAGATAGGCAGAGAAAAGCCCGATGAGCGTATCAGAAAGGCTCCGGCAGCAGCTCCCGCAGAGGAATATTACACAGTAGTAGCCGGCGATACACTTTCAGCTATCGCAAAGAAGTATGGCACAACGGTTAACCAGCTCGTAGAGTGGAACGGAATCGCAAATCCCAACATGATCAGCGTCGGACAGAAATTCCGCGTAAAATAATCATACAGGGCACAGATTTGAGATAAAAAATAATGGCTTCAGACCATGCAGCAGCAGTGGCAGGAGCCATTATTTTTTATTTTCGAAGTACTGTGCCGCCATCAAAATAATCTAATTGTGCATTTGTACAAACTACACATACAACATATAGTATAGATGTATAAAAGTGCATAAAAACAACGTGCAATAATTGGTCAAAACTATGCAAAGCGACAATTTTTTAACTTAAAAAAAGTAAAATACATGTCATTTCTTATTCACTTTCACAAAAAACCGTGCTATAATGTTCCCAATGTGATGCATTTTTAATGTATTAGGGGTTAAATAAACAAACAGAGGTGATGACATGATCAAGAAAGAAATGATAGCCATGTTGTTGGCCGGGGGCCAGGGCAGCCGCCTTGGAGTGCTGACACGTAAAGTGGCTAAACCTGCAGTTTCTTTCGGCGGAAAGTACAGAATCATTGACTTCCCGTTAAGCAACTGTATTGATTCGGGTGTTGATACTGTCGGCGTTCTGACCCAGTACCAGCCACTCAGACTTAATACCCATATCGGTATAGGTATCCCTTGGGATCTCGACCGAAATGTAGGCGGTGTGACTATCCTCTCACCGTATGAGCAGATGGCTAATACAGACTGGTATACCGGTACAGCCAATGCTATTTATCAGAATCTCGACTACATGGAGAGTTTCAATCCCGAGTATGTGCTCATCCTTTCGGGTGACCACATTTACAAGATGGATTATGAGGTTATGCTTGATTTCCACAAGGCCAACGGCGCAGAGGCGACTATCGCCGTTATGCCTGTTCCCATGGAGGAAGCAAAGAGATTCGGTATCGTTATCACAGATGACAACCGCAAGATCGTTGATTTTGAGGAGAAGCCTGCAAACCCGAGGAGCAATTTAGCTTCCATGGGTATTTATATCTTCAACTGGAAGACACTTAAGGAAGCGCTCCTTGCCAAGAAGGATCAGCCGAACCTTGACTTTGGTAAGCATGTAATTCCTTATATTCACGAGAAGCAGGCTCCCATTTACGCGTATGAGTTTAACGGATACTGGAAGGATGTAGGAACCCTTCACTCATACTGGGAAGCAAATATGGAGCTCATCGATATTGTGCCTGAGTTTAACCTTTACGAAGAGTATTGGAAGATTTATACCAAGTCGGATGCACTTCCGCCCCAGTATATTTCATCAGGTTCAGACGTAGAGCGCAGCCTTATCTCAGAGGGAGCTCAGATTTACGGTAAAGTTTATAATTCGATCATCGGATGTAATGTAGAGATCGGTCCCGATACAGTGGTGCGTGACTCAATCATCATGAACGAGACAGTTATCGGCGGAGGATGCGAGATCAACAAGACTATAATCGCAGAGAACACAGTACTTGGCGACAATGTCAAGACAGGTGTCGGCGAGGAAGTTGACAACGAGACAGATCCTCATATCTACAATCACGGACTTGTATGTATCGGTGAGAATACCACCGTTCCTTCAGGTGTTACGATCGGTAAGAATGCTGTTATCTACGGTACGACTACAGCAGCCGATTATCCGGATGCAAATCTTGCAAGCGGAAAATCTCTGATCAAGGAGGTGGAAAAAGCATGAGAGCAATGGGTATTATCTTAGCAGGCGGCGGCAATAAGCACAGCAAGATGGGTGAACTTGCCCAGAAGAGAGCAGTCGCAGCCATGCCCGTAGCAGGCAGCTACAGAAGTATTGATTTCTCACTTTCAAATATGACAAACTCTCATATCCAGAAAGTGGCAGTCCTCACACAGGACAATGCAAGGTCCTTAAATGAGCACCTCAGCTCATCAAAATGGTGGGACTTTGGTCGTAAGCAGGGAGGTCTGTATGTATTCACTCCTACCAGGACAGCGGACAACAATGACTGGTACAGAGGTACGGCAGATTCCATCGCACAGAACCTTGATTTCTTAAAAGAGAGCCATGAGCCATACGTAGTCATCGCATCAGGCGATGGTGTATACAAGATGGATTACAACAAAGTCCTTGAGTATCACATCGAGAAAAAGGCTGATATCACGGTAGTCTGCAAGGAATTTGACGAGAGCGTAAATGTCGACAGATTCGGATGCGTAAAGACAGATATGGACGGCCGTATCACAGAGTTTGAGGAAAAGCCCGTAAGAGCACTTTCTCATACAGTATCATGCGGTATATATGTTGTGCGTCGTCGTCAGCTCATCGAGATGATTGAGAAGGCAGCAGATGAGAACAGATACGACTTTGTAAGCGATATACTCATCAGATACAAGGATTTAAAGAGAATATATGCTTACAAGACAACAGACTACTGGAAGAATATTTCGACTGTACAGGATTACTTCGATGCCAACATGGATTTCCTGAAGCCTGACATCAGAAATTATTTCTTCAAACAGTATCCTGACATCTACTCAAAGATAGATGACCTGCCTCCCGCAAAGTACAACGTGGGAGTATCTGTGAAGAACAGCCTGATTTCAAGCGGTAGTATCATAAACGGTACTGTTGAGAATTCAGTCATTTTCAAGAAGGTTTTTGTGGGTAATAACTGCGTCATTAAGAATTCGATCATCTTAAACGACGTTTATATTGGGGACAACACAGTCATCGAAAACTGCATCGTGGAATCAAGAGGTACAATCCGTGCCAACTCATTCCATAAAGGCGAGGGTGACATAAAGATCGTAGTAGAAAAGAATGAGCGTTATGTAATTTAATTTAACTATTATTTTTCATTTCTCTTTTCCTTAAGGGGGAGGCGTGCAAGCGTCTCCTCTTTTTATATTTTGTGTTATATTATGGCCGGTTTTAAAGCAAATCCTGCATTTGTTGTAATCATATATATATGATAAAATAGAAATAATACTCAAAAAAAGAGGTAGACCCGATGAAAATATGGCTGACCAGACACGGACAGACAAACCTTAATAAAAACAGACTCATGCAGGGACTGACTGATGAGCCGCTTAACGATACGGGGCGGGCGCAGGCAAGGCGCATGAGAGAGCTTATAGGTGATGTTAAATTCGATGCCGTATATGCGAGTCCCCTTGACAGAGCGGGAGAGACAGCTTCCATTATAAGCGGCTGTGACAGAAAAGATATTATAATCGATAAACGCATTATAGAGGCAGATTTTGGAAAATATGAAAAGAAACCTTACGGAAGCCTTGGCATAAAGATGACGGCATACTGGGCATTTCCGGAACTGTTCAAAACACCTGACACGGTCGAGACGGTGGCGTCGATGGTTGAGAGAAGCAGAAGCTTCCTTAAAGAGCTTGAGCAGAAGGATTATGACAATGTCCTGGTCGTATGTCACGGCGGGATCATAAGGGCACTCAGGGGTTATCTTGAGGATCGGAAATGTGGTATCAGATGGCGCCCAAAGCCTAAGAACTGCCAGATAGGCATATATGAAAGCACTGACGGAAAACACAGACTGATAAAGGAGATAAGAGGTTGAATCCTGACAGATTTGTTTTAAGAAAAGCAGGCGGGCTCTACTGGCTCCTTGATACGGAGCAGGAGGGACCAAATTATAAAAGACCTGTTGCGTTAAACAGTGTAGGAGCCGATATATTTAATATGATAAAAGAAGGAAAAGACAGGGAAGATATAATCGGCGCGTTAAAAAGCAAATATGAGACAGATGAAAACAACATCAGGGAAGATGTGGAAGATTTTTTAAGGATGTTTGAAAGTGCTGTTTCGGAAAAGGAAAAGGGTTAAATAATGAATATCTTATTGATAGGCGGATGCAGTAATTTTATAAACAGTCTTATCAATAAATTAAATAAGGAAGGTCACAGGATATATCTGCTCACGGGAGAGCGTTATGATAAATCGCCTTATCAGAAGGTTTTTGAAAAGTACCGCTTTGAGTACAATGCGGGCTGTATCTCCGATATTTTCGAGAGCATCAATCCCGATGTGACCATATTTGCAGGAGCCTATGACACAAACTTTACATGGGAGAACGGCAGTGATGCGGTCAGATTTACCGGAGCCGTGACAAATCTGCTCATGGGCTACATGACAGGGAGCGTTGGCAAATTCATATTCCTGTCGTCCCAGGAGGTATTTTCGGGTAATTATGAAAACGATATCCCGGAGGACGAGCTGACTGCTCCCGGCGATTTTAAGGGGATGGCGCTGGCCCAGGGAGAGGAAATGTGTCTTGGCTACAGGCGCACATCATCAAGGGATATAGTGGTGCTCCGTCTTGATCATATGTATGGTATACCCGATACGATGAAGGAGGTCACGGATATGTGCAGCCGCATGTGTCTTGAGGCCATTAACAGGAGTACCATCAGCATACACGAAAATCATACCTTTTCCCTCTTGTATCAGTCCGATGCCATCGAGCAGATATACAGAGTGGTAAAGGGACCGGCAAGCGCACACGGCGTATATCAGATATCCTCCGGAGATGCGGTGACGGAGCGTCAACTGGCGGAGGCTGTCCGCAAGAATATATGGTTTAACAGTGAGATAATATCCGTCGGAAACGAAAACAGACGGGATGTCCTCTCCGGCACAAGATACAGGGAGGAATACGGAGGGACATTTTACTGTGACAGAGCGGATATGATAAAGCGAATAGCCGAGCATATGAGGCGGTATCAGAGATTCTTTCTGTATGGAGATAAGAAGAAAAAGACTCTTATGGAGAGGCTGCTTGAGGGTATGACGGAAGGCTTTAAGACCCTTGTGCCATATCTTGAAAATTTTGTGGCATTTATCATTTTTTTCATGCTGAACAACAGGGCAGTCGGCAGCACATATTTTTCAAAGCTTGATTTTTACCTTATATATGTACTTATATTTGCGATGGCTTACGGCCAGCAGATGGCTATCATATCCGGCATACTGGCGGTATTCGGATATCTGTTCAGACAGATGTATGACAGATCGGGATT
>DFKO01000156.1 GCA_002373855.1 Lachnospiraceae bacterium UBA3643 | reverse complement strand
GTCATACACATCTTTATACTTCTTGATGTTGTTCCATGAGTCAACTACGACCTTCCTTTTTATCTTAAAAGGCAAAGCCTCGTCTTCCCACTCTTTAGAGTCTCTTTTCTTTGCTGTCGTAATAATATAAAGATCACGGTCAGGGCAGTCCTTGGTATAGTAGGCTAGAGAAGTTCTGCTTTTCCCTGACCCAACGTCGCCAACAAGGATACAGCCATTCTTCATCTTCCTTACTGCATCAATCTGATGCTCGTTAAGTTCAATATTCATCACTGTACCCAAGCCTCTTCATTTCTCTCTCTCTTTCTTCTTCCCGATCCAGCACCTCTTCAATGCAATACCTTGCAAACTCACTCATGATCAATCCATGCTTGGTCGTGTGCTGAAGGAGCCTGTCATAAACATCGTCTGTAAGTCTTACATTGAGCCTGTTGTTCTTCTTTTCACTCTCCTCTTTTTTAGGACGGCCTACTTGATGGGATACAATTCTTACATTTCTTATCGGCACATAAATACCTCCTTCTAACTCACAAAAGGTGCTTAATTTAGAGGCGACAAAAAATACCTAATTAAGAGGCGACAAAAAAGAGCAACATACTTTTGCGAAAAAACTCTATTTTAAAATTTTTTTCTCAGAAATAAAGAAAAATGATAAAATAATTTGACCATTGTTGACGTTTTTGTCGCCCCTAAATACAATGGCACACATACGCTTTGCAATCCGTACTTTTTGTCGCCGCAAAAATACCTAATTAAGAGGCGACAAAAAATATCGAAAGTTCAATTTTGCTAGAATAATTGTTGACATTTTTGTCGCCGCAAAACTAATTGTTGACATTTTTGTCGCCTAATATCAAATATATTTGACATTTTTCAACTTTTTGTCGCCTCAAAATTCACCCAAAATCAGTCATCTGAAAGAGGTACACCGGCCCATTTCTGCTCTAAATAGTCGTCCTCAAAGTCGTTCCTGCCGCCCGCAGTCTCATCTAACGAGAACCAAAGTTCATTAATAACAGCCGTGCAGGGCTTCTTCGGATCATACTTATACGGTCTGAATCCGATATCGATGTTCTTGATGTGAGCCGTATCGATCAGGATAAAGTCATCAGGCTGCAGAAGCTTGGGGCCGTTATCCGTCTGCATCATGATCTTCGGGCTCGGCTCTTCCTTCCCTGTCCTCCTGTTAATATAACTCTTAAGTCTCGCCCCAACAGTCCTGCCGTTCTCATCAACTACCTTATCCACATAGCACACGAACTTGATAAAGTACCTCTCGCCCTCGAACATGAGCGATCCGTCCTTGTTCTTGTGGTACTTATCCTCTGCCCTGCCGACAAGAAAATCATTCTCCCTCAGCCCCTTGGCAATATCATCCTCATCAAAATAGATGGTGATGGCTCTCTGCGGATCCTTGTTCGGATCATCATAGATCGACTTGGTGTGAGCTCCGGCAAGGTTTGAGAACTTAATATCGGTAGCTCCGTTGATTCCCTCAAGTGAATAACCATACTTTCTCTCTGTAAATCTCATACTTAATTCTCCTTTTCTTTTAATGTCTTTGAAATATCAACAGTTCCATCATCGTTATACGTAATAGTCTGGCAGTCGCAGCAAGGGTAGATATCCCTGCCCTCGACCTGAGACTGGATTGCGCTTCCATAAAACTCACATGTCCTGCAGTGAAGCTGCCCATCACTCACCATTATCCACTTCGTCGCTATGCTGTTCGCCATCATTCTTCTCCTTTACTATTGGCGTATAACCGACACATTTTCCGTCGCCGCGCACTGATGGATCCATCCTTCTATAACAGCAAGGATTTAAAACCCAGCAGTAAAGATTGTGGCAGTTATAGCATTCTTCTCTAAGATTAGGCTCCTTCATCACTCCTCCACCGGACCAATCTCGGTATGGTGAATAATCTTCTGCTCCACCTTCTTACTATCAAGGAACTTAAAGCGATTGGTGGACAGCTGAATGATCTTGCCATCCTCAAGCTCGATAACACCAACAACCTCTTCGATAAGGTTGCCCTTCTTTCCGGTCAGGGTCCGAGATCCGAACCCATGAAACCAGCCTTTCTTTCCCTCGTATACAGCTACATTAAAAATCTCTACAGGTCTCATATATATTCTCCTTTCTTAAAATGGAACCTCTTCATCAACGCCCTCAGGGATGTTCAAAGCATCCGCAAGCGGGTCATCGTCCTGTACAAACCAGTCAAAGTTGGCATTTGGAAGAGCGCAAATATCATCCTTTGCCTCATCAACAAGAAGCCTGAAATACTCAAGATCTATCTTGTCTTTAAGACCTTTCTCAACTACATCTGAGCTCTCAAGCCACCGAAACTTCTTACCACCAAGACTGGTTCCGCCGACTGCATACCTCTTGCCATTAGCAACACGGTACAAATATCCGCCTCCAGTTCCATCCTCTACCGGCACGAACTGTCCTACCTTGCCAACGAACTTGAGGTTATGGCCGGCTCTGATCTTGCTATTAAGCTCTTCCATCTCTTTTTCCATTTCGTCTTTAGATGAAAATGCTTTCGGAATCTCACCCTTTGAAAGCTTGCCTGATAGATACTTAAATCTCTTTTCCTCTGCTGTCACATCGCCAAGGCCTTCGTTTAGATCAAGATACAGGGCGTCTTTTGTCGAGAATGTCTGGCAGTAGTCATCAAAGTAGATAGGCTTATGAGTAAATAAAGTCTTTCTGATGACTTCATTCTTAAACTCATCTGCCTTGAACGACCACGAGCCGTCTTTAAGCTTTCCGACATATGCCGCATCATTTAAAAGTGCGAACTTCTTAAACTCAGCTTCTGTCTCAAACTCGTATCCGTACTCTCTGCCAAAGTCGACAATAAAGTCCTGAACTCTCTTGTCTGC
>DFKO01000215.1 GCA_002373855.1 Lachnospiraceae bacterium UBA3643 | reverse complement strand
CGCTCTATTATCTCCTGTATCATAAATCTTGAAGGCATATATCTTGTCCAGATTGCCTCGGCAAGGAGGAGTCCTGTCTTTTCAGACATCTCTATCATCTCTCTTGTCTGCTTTTCATTTATGGCAAATGCCTTTTCACAGAGGACATGTTTACCTGCCTTTAATGATTCAATCGTCCATTTATAATGATGGGAATGGGGCAGTGCTATATAGACAAGCTGTACTTCAGGATCTGCAAGCAAATCTTCATAGCTTCCGTATGCTTTTTCAAATCCGTATTTATCGGCAAATGCCCTGGCTTTTTCCATGTTTCTCGATGCAACTGCATAATTTTGTGCATCATCCATTTGCGATATTGTACGCGCCATTACTCCGGCTATCCCGCCGGCTCCTATAATACCAATATTCATGTGCCATACCTCCCTCTCAATTATCAGTCTGCAAACAGTTTTCTCTTTCTGTCGATCATATCCTCAATGTTGTCTGTGTACATCTTCACATCTTTAACGGCATCGCAGCGTTCTATACGTCCGTTGCCGTACACCCTCTTTGTGACAGTGCCTGCGCCTACGGCATATATGGACTGGACCTCCTCCATCATGAGTATGTTGTAGAGGCCGTATTTGCCATCCCTCGCAAAACCTGTATTTTCCAGGTTTCCGCCCATATCCTTCTGACGGTAGAGGTAATACGGATTCATACCCATATCGGATGCGGCCTTCGATGCCAGCCCCATCGCTTTTTCAAAATCAAATTCATTTCTGAAATCATCAGTACCATTTAAATCCATCTCGAGTTTAAGCCTTGATGCCCGCTTTATCGCAAGAGAATGTACAGTCAGGGAATCGGGATTCAATTCCTTTAATCTGTTTAATGTATATTCCACATCCGAGACATCCTCTCCCTTAAGTCCGAGAATGATGTCTGTATTGATGTTGTCAAAACCTTCCTCTCTCGCCAACTTAAATACATCCACATACTGGGCAACAGTATGGGCTCTGCCTATTGCCTGCAGAGTCTTGTCATTCATAGTCTGAGGATTAACAGATATGCGGTTCACCGGATATTTTTTCATTACTTTAAGCTTATCTATAGTTATGCTGTCAGGTCTGCCAGCTTCCACAGTAAACTCTTTCAGATGATCAAGAGGCATGATCTCCGTCACAGCAGATAAAAGAACGTCCAGTTCCTCCGCAGAGAGTGACGTCGGTGTACCGCCTCCGATATAAATAGTGTCAAGAATCTTTCCGTCCATCAGCTTAACGGCTTCCGCCATTTCTTTTTTAAGACACTCTAAATATTCCGGCACTATCTTTCTGTATTTAAAAATCGGATATGAAGTAAATGAACAGTAGAGACATGTGGACGGACAAAAAGGTATGCCTATATACAGGCTGTATCCATCGTCGGAATGCAGACTCTTCATCAGTCCCTGCTCTCTTGATGCAATCGAGAGAGACAGACTTCCCTTCTCCTCACTTACTCTGAATGTCTCTGCCATATATTTTTTTGCCACAGAGATTGTATCTTCATCAAACAGATAATCATTTCCGTCTTTCTCCATCTGAAGTTCAATCAGTTTATTCAGATAGAGTTTTGTAGGTCTGATACCTGTCAGATTGCCCCACGGAAGTTTTATACCTGTATATTCACATAGAAAATCATATACAAAACCGAGCCTTGCGTATTTTCGCTCTTCTTCATCAAGGCTTGCATCTATCTCCCATTCTCTGTCTTCACTTTCAGGAAGTATATTTCCCGATTTTACCGTAAGCTTAAAAAGGCTCTCATCGTCAAAAAAACATTCGATGAGATCCTCGTTTTCTCCCTCATCATCGGGGAGCATGTTATGAGACGCTTTATCAGGTGGAACTATTGGAGCATCCTTAAAAAATGATTTTGTTATCGCATAAAGAAAATATGCGTATTCATGTTTATCTGTTTTTAATTTGATCATTTATTTACACACATGGATTATTCTCTTTTTCATGTCCTATATCCGTGGATATGCCATGACCCGGATATACTCTCGTATCGTCAGGAAGTGTAAAGAGTTTTTCCTTAATGGAACGGACTTCTTTGCTCATGCTGCCTGTAGGCAGGTCAGTACGTCCGACCGATTCGTAGAAAAGTGTATCGCCACATACGAGTATTTTATCTTCCTCAAAATAAAAACAGCTCGAACCTATTGTATGGCCGGGAGTGATGATACATTTGCATTTCACAAATCCAAAATCGAGTATCTGCCCGTCCTCAAAATATTCATCTGCTTCAAGGGTGTAAGGTCTCGCCCACTGGGCAGATACATTTACATATGCATCATTAAGGAGCACTTTTTCGGGCGCCGGTGCATAGATTTTTGCACCTGTTAAATCACGCATCTCGTTACATCCCATGATATGATCGAAATGGCCGTGGGTTAAGAGGATTGCCTTTATCTCAAAGCCTTTCTCTTTTAACTTTTCGGTTATATACTTTCCGCTGTCGGCAGGATCGATAAATATCACATCACTGCTGCCCTCCCTGTAGAGGAAATAGCAGTTTGTCTGGCACATGCCCATCGTTATCTTGCCTATCTTTAAATTAGCCACTTTTGTTCTCCCGTTATTTATGACTTTACTTCCGTATATCTGTCTACATCGATTACCGACTCTATCTGTCTGAGTTTCGATACGATATTGTTGTACTCATCTCTGTTTGCAACAGGGAATCCGATATTGATCGTCGCTATTCC
>DFKO01000097.1 GCA_002373855.1 Lachnospiraceae bacterium UBA3643 | reverse complement strand
GATCCCCATGTATCAAGCCATGCAAGGCCCTTTGGTGTATATGTGATCCTGTCTCCTCCCGGGAGTCCTGTAGTCCACCAGTCAAGGTGCTCCTCAACTGCGCCTGTATATCTGCTGTCACCTGTCTCCTGGGCCAGTATCATCGCTGCACCGATATGTACATCATCCCAGCACAGAGCCCAGAAATAATCCTGTCCCGCTTTTTCATAATAATCCTTTGCGTCAGATAAATAACTGTCATCGCCGGTAGCCTTGTAAAGCCATGCACCTGCCCAGGCGAGTTCATCATAAAATCCTGAGTGGGAATCATAGAATCCCGCTGCCATGGTATATCCGGCGTCACTTAATGTATCAGCCGCGAATTCATATAATGACTTTGCATGTTCAAGACACTCATCGCTGTAATCACTGTCTATATCCTTGTATACAATACTGCATACAGCAAGTGATGCAGCTGTCTCCGCGCATACAGTGGATCCCGGCGCATCCTTTGTCACGCAGTACGAAGGTCTGTCCATCTTGTATGCAACAGTCTCCGCAGCTCCCCAGTATGAGTGATCCGAGCTGCCGTTACCCACCTGATAATAGTATGTCTCATCATCGGGATGACATTTTATGAAATAATCATTTGCCCATTTAATATTTCCGAGAGCATACTCAAGCTGACCGCTCTCTTCGTATGCGTCATAATCCTCTATGATCGACCAGCCGAGGATTGATGCCGTATAGCTCATGGGCAGATTAAACTTTACATTATCTCCGGCATCATACCATCCGCCGGTAAGGTCGAGTCCCACATCAGCGCCGTCGCTCATGCATGAGTCACCTCTCCAGTTGCATCTTGTCTGCTCAGGTATATCCCCGGATCTCTGGAGTTCATAAAATATGAGGGATTTCTGAAGAGCCTCGCCGTAGTTGTAATCACCTGTTCCCGGAGTACCCTCATATCCGTTACCTGTCTCGGTCAGATTGCCTGTATCAAGGATTCCTGTTCCATACACGGTTGCGCCCTGACCTGCAGTCCCCGGATTTTCAACTGTTTCCGGTGATCCTGCCGTCGCCGTCTCTCCTGTTTCTGCCGGGTTATTACCGGATGCACTGTTACCGGATACAGTATTTTTTCCTCCAAATACTGCCACCATTACAGCCATGCATATTATCACTGCTCCGGCTACGGGGAGACCTATCATCAACCATTTTTTATCTTTCATATATTAACTCCTCTCAGATTGATTAAGCGCAAACTGACTTGTATATAGTTCATTATAGAAACCTTTCATTGCCATCAGTGTCTCATGATTTCCTTTTTCTATGATATTGCCGTCCCTCATTACGAGGATGATATCCGAATGCTTGATTGTCGACAGTCTGTGGGCTATCACAAAGCTGCTCCTGCCTGCTGTCATCGTCTTAAATGCGCTCTGTATCTTTATCTCTGTCCTGGTATCTATTGAGCTCGTCGCTTCATCCAGTATGAGTACCGGTGGCAGAGCCATCATTACTCTCGCTATACATAAGAGCTGTCTCTGGCCCTCGGAGAGTCCACCGAGATCATCGCCTATATAAGTGTTGTATCCGTCCGGCAGCCTGCTTATGAAGCTGTGTGCATGGGCTCTTTTTGCCGCATCCACTACTTCCTCCATAGTTGCATCATTTTTCTGCATGGCAATATTCTCAAATATTGTACCATGAAACAGCCATGTCTCCTGCAAAACCATGCCATAATTTTCCCGAAGGGATTCCCTGGTCATGTCCCTTAAATCCACGCCGTCCAGCTTTATACTGCCCGAGTCTACATCATAAAACCTCATGAGGAGATTGATCAGGGTAGTCTTGCCGCATCCTGTCGGTCCGACTATTGCCACCTTCATGCCTTTATCTATTGATAAATTAAAATTCGTGATCAGTTTTTTATCTTTTGAATAAGAGAATGACATATTCTCTATATCCACATGGCCCGATGCATCCTTCATGACTACGGCGTCGTCTCCGTCGGGTACTTCAGTTTCAGTCTCTATCAGGTCAAATATCCTGCCTGCACATGCAAGGGCATTCTCAAGCTCCGTTATGACATTGGATATCTCATTAAACGGTTTTGTATACTGATTTGCATAGCTTAAGAGGCAGGTGAGCTGCCCTACTGTAATACCGCCCGTTATGACAAAGAATCCGCCAAGGAGCGCTACCGATGCATATACCAGGCTGTTTATAAATCTCGTGGTCGGATTTACTGTCGATGAATAAAATACGGCCTTTAATGAAATATCACCGAGTCTGTTGTTTATCTCATCAAACTCTTCTACCGATATTTCTTCTCTTCCAAATGCCCTGATGATCTTTTCATTGCCTACCATCTCATCTATAAATGATGTCTGCTCACCTCTTATGACAGACTGCTTTGTAAACAGGCTGTGGGTTTTACCGGCTATAAATGCAGCCGCGAATAAAGAGAGGGGCGTCAGCACAAATACCAGAAGAGCTATATAAGGATTTACAAGCACCATGAATATCAGCGTACCTATTATGGTCACCACACTCGTAAAAAACTGGGTAAGGCCCACAAGCAGTCCGTCTCCGAATACTTCCGCGTCTGCTATGATACGGCTGACCATGTCTCCGTGAGGATGGGCGTCTATATATGAGAGGGGCAGGTGCTCTACTCTCTCAAATGCATCTCTCCTGATATCCCTGATGATGCAGTATGTCATCTTGTTGTTGCAGAGATTCAACAGCCACTGCAAAACGGTGATGGAAAGTGCAAAGATGATG
>DFKO01000153.1 GCA_002373855.1 Lachnospiraceae bacterium UBA3643 | reverse complement strand
GAGCATATTAAGAAAGCGGGATTTGTCCGTGTCATGATCGACGGCAATATGTATGATATCACGGAAGAGATCACGCTTGATAAGAATGTTAAACACAATATTGAGATCGTCGTTGACAGACTGGTGATCAAACCGGGAATAGAAAAGAGACTTACGGAATCCATTGAGAATGCCCTCGGAGAATCGGACGGACTTCTGCAGGTTGATGTGATAGGCGGAGAGCCTCTCAATTTCAGCCAGAGCTTTTCATGTCCCGACTGCGGTATCAGCATTGAGGAGATCGAGCCGAGGAGCTTCTCATTTAACAATCCGTTCGGAGCGTGCCCTGCATGTACGGGACTCGGCTTTAAGATGGAATTTACAAAAGAGCGGATGATCCCCGATCCGTCTCTGTCAATAAATGACGGATGTATACAGGTCATGGGATGGCAGTCGTGCAATCAGGAGGGCAGCTTTACCAATGCGCTGCTCCATGCTCTTGCAAAGAAATTCAGGTTTTCTCTTGATACGCCCTTTGAGGATCTGCCGGAGAATATTCAGGATATACTGGTATACGGAACGGATGTGTCCGTGGATGTTCACTATGTGGGACAGCGGGGACAGGGCATATATCCCATTGAATTTGAGGGACTCAAAAAAAATGTGGAGAGACGCTACAGGGAGACCGCTTCCGAATATACAAGAGCCGAGTATGAGAAATATATGTCCATCACACCGTGTAAGGAATGTAACGGTATGAGACTTAAAAAATCATCTCTGGCTGTGACTGTGGGTGATAAAAATATTCATGAGATCACATCATTATCAATAGGAAATCTTTCAAAATATCTCGACGAACTGAAGCTTTCAAAGCAGCAGCTACTTATAGGTGAGCGTGTCCTGAGGGAGATAAAGGCGAGGGTCAGATTCCTTGTGGATGTGGGTCTTGATTATCTTGCATTATCAAGAGGTACAGCGACCCTGTCAGGAGGAGAAGCCCAGAGAATCAGACTGGCGACCCAGATAGGCTCGGGTCTTGTCGGAGTATGCTATATCCTGGATGAGCCCAGTATCGGACTGCATCAGAGAGATAATGACAAACTTTTAGGAGCTCTGCGTGGTCTGTGCGATATAGGCAATACCCTGATAGTAGTAGAGCATGATAAAGATACCATGCTCCAGGCAGATTATATAGTGGATATAGGTCCCGGCGCCGGCGAGCACGGTGGCAGAGTCGTGGCAACAGGTACGGCTGATGATATCATGAAGGTAAAGGAATCGATCACAGGCCAGTATCTGCGCGGGGACAAATTTATCGAGGTTCCGAAGGTCAGGAGAAAGCCTAAGGGCAAGCTGACTATCGTCGGAGCAGCCGAGAATAATCTTAAGAATATCGATGTGGATATACCTCTTGGCGTATTTACATGTGTGACCGGAGTATCAGGGTCAGGCAAGAGCTCGCTCATAAACGAGATATTATATAAAAGTCTGGCGCGCACCTTAAACAGAGCATATACGCATCCCGGAGCACATAAGAAAATAAAGGGCGTGGAGCAGCTTGATAAGGTCATCGCCATAGACCAGTCTCCGATAGGCAGAACTCCCAGATCAAATCCTGCCACATATACGGGTGTGTTTGATATGATAAGGGATATTTTCGCTACCACCACCGATGCAAAGGCAAAGGGATATAAAAAGGGAAGATTCAGCTTTAATGTAAAAGGCGGACGATGTGAGAATTGCTGTGGCGACGGTATCATAAAGATAGAGATGAACTTCCTGCCTGATGTATATGTGCCATGTGAGGTCTGCGGAGGTAAGAGATACAACAGGGAGACTCTCGATGTCAGATATAAGGGTAAAAATATTTTTGAAGTCCTTGATATGACTGTTGAGGAAGCACTGGAGTTTTTCAAGGCGGTGCCGGCCATAAGGAATAAGCTACAGACCCTGTATGATGTGGGATTATCGTATATCAAGCTTGGTCAGCCCTCGACCCAGCTATCGGGAGGAGAAGCCCAGCGCATAAAGCTGGCTACAGAGCTTTCCAAAAAAAGCACGGGCAAGACAATTTATATACTTGATGAGCCGACTACAGGGCTTCACTTTGATGATGTCAACAAGCTCGTGTCCATACTTCAAAAGCTCGCAGACGGGGGTAATACCGTGGTGGTCATAGAGCATAATCTCGATGTCATCAAGACTGCCGACTACATCATTGATATGGGCCCGGAAGGCGGTGAAGGCGGAGGCACGGTCATCGCAAAAGGTACACCGGAAGAGGTTGCAAAGGTAAAGGAATCGTATACGGGTCTGTATATCAGAAAGGAGCTTAAATGACAAAGGAGCTTGCCGAAAAAATTTTCAATATCGTATTTATTGTTATTTTCGTGATCATGGCAGCGATCATGATAAAAGGATATTTTGATCAGAAAAAAGATGATGAGCAACAGATCAGCAGATACGAGAATATGAAGCCGGCTGAGGGTAAAGCCACGCTTACGGAGCAGATACTCGAAGAGGATCATGATAAATACATTCGTGATATCGCAGAAGGAAACAGTACCTTTCTGAAGCTTATCATATGCTTTGGAACGGTAATGCTGAGTTTTGTTGTGAGAGCAGTATTGGATATGGTTTTGAGAGGGATTTCCGGAGAAAGGGGGCCGGCATTTGCCGTTGCGGTAATATCGGCGATATCCGTGATAGCCATTTTTGCGGTAGTGGCATTATTTGCCGTTAACCAGCTGATCCCCGGGCTCAACACTAAGGATTTGGAGGAAGAGGCATATTCCTTTGATGCCATTGAGCTTATCGATTCCGATAAAACCGTGGAATATGTTGAAACGAGTAACGGTGATTCTACGACTACCGAGGAGAGGATAACATATTTTTTAATAGAAGAGGACGGCAACAGGATCGAGGTGGATCATATCCTGTATGAGAGGTATGAGGGTCCGGGCGTCTACTATGCAGGGCGGACATCGGGAGGAAACATATTTTCCCTGTATCCGGGCAAGTATTTCGAACTGGAGTAAAAATCAGAATATGACGATCAGCGAGAGATTATTCAAAATAATGGAAGAAAGAAATATTTCTATTCCCGAACTTGGCAGGATGACCGGGATATCCAGATTTACCATTAATGATTGGCATAAGAAAAAAACCAATCCGGGATCGGATAAGATAATGATAATATGTGAGGCGCTTAATATTTCTCCGGAAGAACTGCTTATCGGAGAATGTGAAGGCGATAGGAAAACCGATCGATCGTTTTCAGAAAAAGATTTCGAAAAATGGATAATTGATGAATGTAATGATTTATCAGATGACAAGAAGAAACGTATTACGGCATATATTAATATGCTAAAGAATAGTAAATGATAATTTTTTTACGAAATGGAATTGATTGAAATATTTATTGAATTATTTTAACAAAGAATTGTATTATAATAAAAAAAATGCTATATTACTTTTATAAAGGGTACCCACTCCAAAGTGGAAACTCCCTAATTTGGTTTTTAGCTCATTTACAGAGCCCGCCTCTCTCGGGGGTTGACGAGAGAGGCATTTTTATTATGGGTCGTGACCCTGT
>DFKO01000100.1 GCA_002373855.1 Lachnospiraceae bacterium UBA3643 | reverse complement strand
TCCTCATCGGGATGAGTGACAAACGCATCCTGCTTTTCGGCAGTGATACCCGTAAGGGGCTGGAACCAGTGGGTATAATGGGTCGCACCGTTTTCGATGGCCCAGTCCTTCATGGCTTTTGCTACCACATCAGCAGAGGTCTTTGACAGCGAGCCTCCCTGATCCATGACTTTTACAACTTCCCTGTAAACAGTCTTTGGCAGTCTCTCCTTCATCTTGCCGATGGTAAATACTTTGCTGCCGAATATCTCCTCGACATTAAAGTTATTCCCGGTCTCGTTCATATCGCTTACGCTCCTTTATTATTTAAATTTCGTCATAATTCTGACCATACGCTCGCCGCATGGTGAGAGGTCATCTGACGTAAAGTTGTTTATCTTGTCACACTCCGGTTTAAGGATTGCCGATGTCTCGTCCTTGTTTGAAAGGTTCCAGATGACATAGCTGATATCGTTTGCCTCAAGTTCCTTAAGCCAGATATCTGTCTCGGCATCGTTGACGGGACCGTTGCCCGATGCATCGCAGATACCAAACTCGGTGACGAATATGGGCAGATCTTTATCAATGGCATATTTCATGCGTCCACGGAGCTCGTCCTTGTGGGAATCCGCATAGAAATGAAGTGTATACATTATATTATCATATTCAAGGGGATTGTCAGCCGCATCGTCAACGCGCTGGGACCAGATGGGAGTACCTACGATGATGACCTTGGTCTCATCGATATCCCTGATGACATCAATGATATGATGGGCATAATCCCTGATATCATCCCATGTGGCCTTGTCCCCTGTCTCTGTATTCATGTTGGGCTCATTGCATATCTCAAAGATCACGTTGTCATAATCACGGAGTCTGAGTGCCATGCTGTTCCAGAATTTTGCAGACATATCCTCATTCATCTTTGGATTGTAATCAAAGAGTATATGCCAGTCCACGATACAGTATATACCAAGGGATGCACATATACGGACGCCGGTGAGCATCAGTTCCTCGAGCTTTCTGCGGCCCTCGTCATCTGTATCTGCATATCCGGGCACATCGTCTGCCGTCTGTGTATACATGGCGAGGCGCATGATATCAACGCCGTACTCGTCGGCAAACTGGGTGAATGCCTCCTCGTTGACATATTCAGGATAATAATTCAGATTGTGGGTGCTGATACCGTGGAGTGCTACCACTTCGCCATTTTCATCGACAAGATGTCTTCCGTCCACATGGAGTCTGCCATGCTTTCCAAACGGTGTCACCTTCCCATTTCTTTCCGAACAGACAAAATTCATTAAAACCCTCCTGTTATTAGTTGTAAATCACAGGTTCATAGAGCATCTTCATGGTATCAAGAAGCTCTGTGACCTTTTGCAACAGTAACTCTTCGTTTTCTTCTATTAAAACCCCCGGGTCATACGTCAGACGAAACTCAGGAGTACCCTGAGGCTTAAATCTGAGGAGCCCGCCGTACTCATTTAAGAATACGGGTATATTTTCAACTGTGACCGGAGCGTCATTATACATGATCACCCTGATGCTGCCAAAGTGGCCCTTCAATTCATTTATATTAAGCTCTGCGGCTCTCTGCTTTATCTCCGCGATCCTGATGAGGTTTACAGCTTCCCTCGGCACATCGCCGAAACGGTCCCGAAGCTCGTCAGTCATATCCGATACATCCTCCGGTGTACGAAGGGCAGCTATACGCTTGTACATATCGAGTTTCTGGCTCTCGTTTACGATATATGATGCCGGGATATAAGCATCAACCGACAGATCCACGGTAGATGTTCTGGCCCGCTTTATCTCCTCTCCCTTTACATCGGATACAGCTTCCTCAAGCATCCTTGAGTAGAGCTCATATCCCACAGCCTGCATATGACCATGCTGCTGCTTTCCAAGGACATTTCCGGCGCCTCTTATCTCGAGATCCTTCATTGCTATTTTATAACCACTGCCGAGCTGCGTAAACTCTTTTATCGCAGAAAGGCGTTTTTCGGCTACTTCTTTTAATACTTTATTTCTCCTGTACATCAGAAATGCATACGATGTACGGTTTGACCTGCCGACTCTGCCCCTTAGCTGATAGAGCTGGGAGAGACCCATACGGTCGCTGTCATGGATGATCATCGTGTTGACATTGGGTATGTCGAGGCCTGTCTCTATGATGGTGGTGGATACGAGGACATCTATCTCATGATTTACAAACTCCATCATGATGACCTCAAGCTCCGACTCATTCATCTGGCCGTGGGCAAATGCTATCCTGGCCTGGGGGATCATCTTTTTAAGATTCTCCGTGACGCGCTCTATATCATTTACATAATTATATACGTAGTAGACCTGCCCGTCTCTCGACAGTTCCCTGACTATAGCTTCCCTGACCATCTCCTCGTTGTACTCCATGACATATGTCTGGATGGGGAGCCTGTCCTGGGGAGGCTCTTCAAGGAGTGACAGATCCCTGATACCAATAAGACTCATATGGAGAGTCCTGGGGATGGGAGTCGCTGTCAGGGTCAGTACATCCACGGTCTCCTTAAGCTGCTTTATCTTTTCCTTATGGGATACGCCAAAGCGCTGCTCCTCATCTATTATGAGGAGTCCGAGGTCGTTAAATTCCACGTCTTTGGACAGCAGTCTGTGGGTACCGATAACTATGTCAATCATACCCGATTTTAAGTCCTTTGTAACCATTTTTATCTCTTTTGCGGTGCAAAATCTTGAGAGCATGGCTACTTTTACAGGATACTGCGCAAACCGCTCCTTAAATGTATTGAAATGCTGCTGGGC
>DFKO01000192.1 GCA_002373855.1 Lachnospiraceae bacterium UBA3643 | reverse complement strand
CAATGTATTTCTTTTATGAACTCCTGACCATCGTTACGACGCCCCTTGTAATCCATACTCTTAAAAAAGAGGCTGTGGATGCTGCGAGAAAGTATATCTATTACTCAATGGGCGGAGCGGCATTTGCCTTTATCGGTATGGTATTTATCATACTATACGGTACGACGGCCGACTTTACGTACGGCGGTGTACTTGCAGGAGGAACCTTTGCCAGAAATATTAATGTCCTATATCTTATTTATGTATTTTCATTTATGGGATTTGGCGTAAAAGCAGCTATATGGCCTGTGTGCGGATGGCTGCCCAAAGCAGGCGTGGCACCTACTCCCGTAACGGCTCTTTTACATGCTGTTGCAGTCGTTAAATCAGGCGCTTTTGCGGTAATGCGTCTTACTTATTATTGTTTTGGAGCAGACCTTTTACGGGGCAGCTGGGCCCAGTATACCGTTATGGCTTTTTCGATTTTTACCATTGTTTACGGCTGCTCAATGGCGGTAAAAGAGAGACATTTAAAGAGACGTCTTGCTTACTCAACAGTGAGCAACTTAAGTTATATTCTGTTTGGAGTCACCATAATGACACCCCTTGGTCTGGTGGGAGCCCTTGCTCATCTTGTGGCCCATGCGTTTATGAAGATTACTTCATTTTTCTGTGCCGGTGCCATTATGTACAAGACAGGCAGAAATTACGTATATGAACTGGACGGCTTTGGCCGAAAGATGCCAAAGACATTTGCGATATTTACCGTGTCGGCATTTGCCCTCATGGGTGTGCCCGGTCTTGCAGGATTTATATCAAAATATAATCTTGCAATTGCAGCAATATACAGTGATAATGTCCTGGCATATATAGGTGTGGGAGCCCTTCTGTGCTCAGCCATACTGACGGCTATATATATGTGTACGATCATTATCAGGGCATTTTTTCCGAGAGATGATTTTGATTATGAGACCATAAAAGATGTTGAGGATCCCAATTATATAATGATCCTCCCGTTGACGATCTTTGTGATTGTGATATTTATACTCGGACTTCATCCCCAGCCTCTTCTCGATATGTTTGTGAAGATAGCTGTAGGAAATCTGTAGGAAAGGAGAGAAGATATGATGATTAATCCTTTAGGAATAATTGTATTTATGCCTTTTATCGGCGCATTCCTGTCATATATCATCGGCCGATTTAATAAGACTGCCCGTAATGTATTTGCAGACGTACTTGTTATAGCCGAGCTCTCTTTGCTTGCATATTTATTTGCAAACTTCAGTTCCGAGAACCTGATTACTCTCGACGTTGATAAGGTCTGTGGATTCGGACTTCATTTTGTGCTGTCGGGATTCAGGGGAGTGTATACTCTTGTGGCTGCACTTATGTGGTGCATGACAACCATATTCTCTGCTGAGTATTTTAAGCATTATCACAACAGAAACAGATACTACATGTTTATGCTCCTTACCCTTGGAGCAACGATGGGAGTATTCTTATCGGCTGACCTTTATACAACATTTATTTTCTTTGAGATAATGTCGTTTACTTCATATGTATGGGTTGCCCATGATGAGAAGAAACCTTCAATGAGAGCGGCAGAGACATACCTGGCAGTTGCCGTTATCGGCGGTATGGTTATGCTGATGGGACTTTTCCTTCTCTACAATGCAGTAGGGACTCTCGAGATATCAAAACTCTTTAATGTGATTTCCCGCGTCGAAGATAAGAGAATGATTTACGCGGCCGCTACCTGCATCACTGTAGGATTCGGAGCAAAGGCCGGAGCGTTCCCTCTTCATATCTGGCTTCCGAAAGCTCATCCGGTTGCACCCGCACCTGCATCGGCACTTTTATCCGGTATCCTGACAAAGTCGGGTGTCTACGGAATACTTGTTGTCAGCTGCAACATGCTTTACGGTAATGATGGCTGGGCAGCACTGATTCTTATACTTGCAGTCGTAACAATGTTTACAGGTGCGCTTCTTGCACTTTTCTCTACGGATTTAAAGCGTACACTTGCTTGCTCATCAATGTCCCAGATAGGATTTATCATGGTGGGAGTAGGTATGCACGGATTGCTTGGTGCCATGGTAGAGGTACATACAGGGGGAAGACCTGAAGCAACATCACTTATGAATCTGAATGCGCCACTTCCTTCGGCAGGTATTCTTCTTCATATGATGAACCATTCGATTATAAAGCTTGTTCTCTTTATGGCAGCCGGTGTTGTATTTATGAATCTTCATAAGCTTGACCTTAACGAGATCAAGGGATTTGGCAGAAAGAAGCCTTTCCTCAATATCGTATTTTTAATCGGTGCCCTCGGTATCGGCGGTATTCCTTTATTCAACGGATATGTCAGCAAGACACTTCTTCATGAATCGATTGTGGAATATTATGAGGAACTTGAGAATTTTCTTAATCCGGCTATCAGCTCGGTTAAGTTTTATTCTCCTTCGGTGTTTACGCCTGAAACAATTAAGCTTATCGAGTGGATATTCCTGATATCCGGCGGTATGACGGTTGCATATATGACAAAGCTTTACCTCTGCCTCTTTGTATTTAAGAATAATGACGATGAGGTTCAGAAAAAATATGACGATATGAAGTCATATATGAATATACCTTCAAAGATTGCCATAGGTTTATCTGCTCTTATTATTCCTATTATGGGATTCTTCCCAGGTGTGGTTATGGACTTTTTTGCAAGCCGAGGCGTTGACCTGATGAATGCAAAATTTGAGCCGGGAGAAGTTCATTACTTCTCACTTGAGAATCTTAAGGGGGCATGTATCTCAATCGGAATTGGCGCATTGATTTACTTTGGATTCATTATTCCTTTGCTTACAAAGAAGGATGAGAACGGCAAGAGAGTATATGTAAACAGATGGCCTGCTTGGCTTGATCTTGAGAATCTGATATACAGACCACTCATCGCTGCAGCGTGCTACGTGGCAGGGTTCCTTTGTCGTATACTTGACTGTGCCCTTGATACTGTTGTGGTATTTTTAAGAAAGACGATATACAAGGACTGCCCTCTTAAATTTGAACATGAGGGAGACAGTTTTACATTCTGGCTTGGCACGAGATTAAACAACGCCCAGAAGACAGCAGATGATATATTTGATGGAACATATGATGACAATATTGATTTCGTTCATGAATTCTCCCTGCGCAAAACAAAGATCAAGGAGCTGTTCTTTATCATGACCAGAACCCTTTCATTCGGTATGCTCCTCTGCTGTATAGGTATGCTTGTCGGAATGATATACCTCCTCATGGTTCACTGGTGATCGATTGGGCGAAATGCAACGTTGGCTTATATGTTAATTGAGTTAATAAAGGTTTTATGTTAAATTTAATTCAAAAGAAATCGCTAACATTTATCATTATGAAAGACTGGCTATGAGAGGAAAGATTGTACCAGTAAATATATTTTGGGACGAAGAGGCTCAAGTGTGGGTTGCAATCGGTGAAGGGATTGGACTTGCGTTAGAATCTGGTTCTTATGATGCTTTAATTCAAAGAGTAAGGTATGCCGCTCCGGAAATGGCTGCCGAAAATGGTATTTTATGTCTTGGCATTAAATTTATGACACAAAGGTGATGATTGATATAAAGAAAGCGTTGTATATTGACGATTATTTATATTACAAGAGACATATTACATGAATTTCCCATTGATGAGAATAATGGATTATTGTTGAAAATATATCGCAAAAGAGTTATTATAGTAGTGTAATATATTATATTTTTTCTTATTTTTATTCCTGTGTTTTACACGGGACAGAAAAGGGTAACACCCTAATTAATCTGTTAAGAGTGTGCCAATGGTTGATGGCAAATATCTGGTATAATTCAGTAGAAAGATTCGCGAAAGGAGGACGTTATGGCTACTACATCAATTACAAAACAATTTGTGATTAAGGATGATACTGTTTGTCAGCGAATAGTTGATGAAATGAATAATCCTAATCGTGTAAAAAGACAGCGAAAAACAGATCCAAACGCTTTCGAGAAGGGAAGACGGTTATTAAGACAATTCTCATCTCGCTAAAGGATTTGTTGGATAATTATGGCGTAGATTCGACTAAAGCTATTCTGCAAAGTTTTTCCAATTCAAAAGACATTGACATACAGTCTTTTCTTAGGGACAAGGCTATAGACTATAATAAGCGAAAGTGGTGTTATACCTATCTTATTGTACAAAGCGATATGCTTGAACATAATGGGGAGGTAATTGTTGAAGGGTACTTCACATTATCAAACAAAGTTATTGGTCTTGATAGTAATGTCTCAAACACAACAAAGAAAAAATTGTTTTTTGGTTTAAAAATGGATGATACGAGCTTGCCTTGCATTCTTATTGGTCAGCTTGGCAAATATATAGGTGAAGACAGAGTAAGCTCGATAGATATGGATGAGATTTTAGACTATGCCATGGATATCATTGAACAAATTAATCATTTAATTGCATTTTCTTGCGTATTGTTAGAGTATGAGCCCAGCCGGACAGGTTTGCGGGATAAATATGAAAAATACAAATTTAAGGAATTGCAAAGAACTGATGGATACGTCCAGATGTTTTACATTTTATAGACCACAGTAATCAACCATTTAACTAATAGCACTTGTTATCATATTTAGTAGCAGGTGCTTTTTGCTCTATGTGCTCATTGAGATAGTTCGACAAGTGATGCTGACGGGAGTACTGTTTCGATATATCAAAATGCCTACATCTTGTACTTGATTAAATAGTTTTGGTGTATTATATTTATTATGGTATAAATATGATTCAAAAACATATTTATTAGAAACATGTTTTTTAAAAATATATTTTCATAAACGGTGACAGGACACTGTTTTTACAAAATGTGAACAAATAGAATATTAAAAGCTATGATGGTGCATAGTAGTATTGGGATGAAGATGTTTAAAGAGATATCCGCCACCGGCTGAAAGCGGATAAGCATCACCTTTTATGAATTTCACACCGGAGCCGGAGGCCTGAAGCAACAGTAGGGCGTCCCGTTTAATACGCGTTAAGTATGAATAAGTGCTTTGTATACAGCTTGGGAAATAAAGGGCATAAGGTAAAAATCCTTAAAGCAGACTTTCCCGGGGATACAAAGAATCAGGGTGGTACCACGGATTAAATATTCGTCCCGGACAGAAATACTGTTCGGGATTTTTTATTAGTACCCTGTGATTATGTATCAAAAAAGAATATAAATTCAAATAATTTAAAAATTAATATAACGGAGGATAAAGAAATGTTAGAAGAACTTGCTGCCATTAAGCAGGAGATTCTTGATGGTATTGAGAAAAATGCCACATCAAGAAGCAATGCATTTGAACTCAGGAAGCAGTATCTCGATTCAAAGGTTGGTAAGATAGGCCAGCTGATGAAGCAGATGAAGACAATAGCACCTGAGGAGAGAGCGGAGTTTGGTAAAAATGTAAATGAGCTTAAAAACTGGGCTCTTGAGAAATTCACGGAGCTTGATGAGAAGATGAAGGCTCTTGAGCTTGACTTAAGATATAAGAGTGAAAAGATTGATGTCACGATGCCCTCAAAAAAGGTAAAGACAGGTAATCTTCATCCCATCACCCAGATGAGGAATCAGCTTATAGATGTGTTTGCAGGCATGGGCTTTGAGATATATGAAGGTACAGAGATAGAAAATGATTATTACAACTTCACTGCCCTCAATACTCCAGCAGATCATCCGGCAAGGGATATGCAGGATACATTTTATCTGTCTCCTGAATTTCTGCTTCGTACCCAGACATCTGCAGGTCAGATCCATGTAATGGAAGCGAAAAAGCCCCCTATCAAGATACTTTCACCGGGCAAGGTATTCAGATCGGATGATGATGCGACCCATTCACCTATGTTCACACAGATGGAAGGTCTCGTAGTTGATGAGAAGATCACTCTCTGTGACCTTAAGGGTATGCTGGATGTATTTGTAAAGAAGATTTACGGAGAAAATACGACCACAAGACTGCGCCCTTCGTATTTCCCCTTTACAGAGCCTTCTGTAGAGGTTGACGTCAGTTGCTTTGAGTGCGGCGGCAAGGGATGCAAGCTTTGCAAGGGTACCGGCTGGATAGAGATCCTCGGAGCAGGTATCGTAAACCGTAAGGTCCTTGAAAACTGCGATATCGATCCCGATAAGTATTCGGGACTTGCATTCGGTATCGGAATCGAGCGTACTGCAATGCTCAAGTATGGCATCAATAATATAAAACTTCTCTTCGAGTCTGATTTACGCGTACTCGACCAGATTGATGATAATTAAGGAGGGCGAAAGAAATGTTAGCACCGCTCAGTTGGTTAAAAGAATATGTTGATATAGATGTAACGGCACAGGAACTTGAAAAGAAACTCTTTGACTGCGGTTTTGAAGTAGAGGAACTCATTGAGGTCGGCAAGGATATCAGCAATGTAGTATGCGGACTCGTAAAGGAATGCGAGCCTATCCCCGATACCCATCTCCATATCTGTCAGGTGGACTGTGGTGATAAAGGCTCATTCCAGATATGCTGCGGCGCCGATAATGTCGTAGCAGGCAAGAAGTTCCCTGTTGCTCTTGTAGGTGCAAGTGTACTTATGACTGCTAAAGACCACAAGACTGTTGAAGGCGTCATGACTATAAAGAAGGGTAAATTACGCGGAGTTGATTCAGAGGGTATGCTCTGCTCAGGTACAGAGCTTGGAGTGAGCGAGGGTATGTACCCCGGAGCCGAATATAACGGTCTCCTCGTTCTTCCGGATGATATGACACCCGGCGAAGATGTAAAGCCTCTTCTTGGCCTTGACGATTATATTTTTGACATTTCGATCACTGCAAACCGTCCCGACTGCCAGTGTATGCTCGGTATCGCCAGGGAGATAGCAGCTGTACTTAATAAACCGTTAAAGATGCCTGCAACAGATTATACAGAGACTGATGTTACGAAAGACGGATTTAATGTAACAGTATCTGCACCTGATATCTGCCCGAGATACATTGGACATTATGTATATGATGTAAAGATTGAGAAGTCACCACTTTGGATGAAGAGGAGACTGGCCCTTATCGGACAGCAGCCTATTTCAAATATCGTTGATATTACAAATTATGTAATGCATGAAATCGGTCAGCCCATGCATGCATTTGATTCTAATTATATTGAAGGCAATGCAATCAATGTAAGAAGGGCTAATGATAAAGAAAAGATCGTAACCCTTGATGAACTTGAGTATGAACTTAATGAGAACAATCTCGTCATCTGTGACGGAGTAAAGCCTGTGGCACTTGCCGGAGTGATGGGTGGATTAAATTCTGAGATCAGAGATACGACAAATGCCGTAATATTCGAGTCAGCAAAATTTGCAAGAGACAATATCAGAAAGACTGCAAGAGCTCTTGGCAAGAGTACTGACGCAT
>DFKO01000014.1 GCA_002373855.1 Lachnospiraceae bacterium UBA3643 | reverse complement strand
GACAACAGCAATATAAATCTTAAGGACGGTAAATCAAGCTATGCGATGTATCCCGTCTATATTCTGAATACAACATGGAATAATCAGAAGTTTTTATTTGCGATGAACGGTCAGACAGGAAAGTTTGTAGGAAACCTGCCTCTTGATAAGGCAGCAGCAAACAAGGCACTCCTTATAAGGACAGCTATACTCACACCGATATTTTTCGTAATATGTCTGCTATGCAGGTTTTTTGAAAATAATCTCACAATAAACCCTTATGTGGTATGGGGTATCGCTTCATTAGTTATCTCATTCATACTGTCACTCATAGTAAACAGTGCTATTATCTCAAAACTTAAATCCGTTCGGCCAAACAATCAGGCCGCGGAATATATAGTCCAGGGCAGCATGCATGTGAAACGGCAGACAGACAGTTATCTGTATACCAAGGTTGACAGAGTACGCAGACAGACAAACAATAATTAAACATCAGGGGGTTAAGATATGGCAACAAATAAAGAAGAGAAGTTTACATTTGCTTCTGTACCGGCCAGCCTCCAGGAGATGAAAGCTCTCCCGGAGTATGCGCTCGATACACCCTTTAAAACAGCGGCACTCACAATGATAGTGCTCATGAATTACGGTTCAAATACGGATGCGATGTATGAGATGCTCGATGATCTGAAAGGTCCCGAGTCAGTCAGCAATTATGACAAACAGTTTATAAAGGACAGGCTGGAGGGCAAGGAGTACAAGATTGCATCATACTTTGACGGAGCGACTGTTGAAAACAGCTACACTCCGGATAAGCCGTATACGATATCGATATTTGAAAATCCGTACTCATATCCTGATGAGAACTGGGCAACCATGTTTGTGAAATCCTCCGGAGCCGACTCGCCCCGTCAGCTCAAGTTCAGGAAAAAGCCCTCGACAGGCCAGTGGTTTTTAAATGATATTCAGTGCCTGTCTGATATCAGGACACCTGCAGCAGCAGATCCCTGGGCATAGGTAATTTATTAAATCAGATGCTCTGTTCCGATTTTATATATCGGGACAGAGTATTTTTGGGAGAAAATCTCAATGAGATTCGTGAAGGTGGATAGTCTGGAACCGGGTATGAAGGTTGCCAGAGATATAATTGCAAACAGAAATGTGGTAATGATCACAAGGGGAATGGTCTTATCACAGACACTTATTGACAGGCTCAATAAAAACGGATACATGGGACTCTATATCTCCGATCAGTTTTCTGAAGAGCTTGAGATGGAGGAATCCATAGACCCCAAGCTTTTCAATAAAGGTGTTGAGGCAGTTGAAACTCAAAACATTGATGAGATTGCTAACATAGCCACGGATATAGTAGTAGACATATCATCTAAAGATAATGTATGTCTGGATCTTTTTGATCTGCGTTCGTTTGATGACTATACTTTTCATCATTCCGTAAATGTAGCTGTATACAGTGTCATTGTAGGACGGGAGCTCGGTCTTGATAAAAACGATCTGAATCTCCTCTGCTTTGCGGCTATATGCCACGACTTTGGCAAGACAAAGGTACCGGAAGAGATCATAAAGAAACCGGCCAAGCTCACTGATGAGGAGTATGATGAGATAAAGAAACATCCGAGATATACATTTGACATACTCGGAAATATGCACGGTATACCTGCAAAGATCAAGCAGGCAGTACTCTGTCATCATGAAAATGAAAACGGCAGCGGATATCCCCTTGGAAAATCAGGTGATGATATACCCCTGTTTTCAAAGATCATACATGCGGCAGATGTGTTTGATGCACTCATAAGCCGCCGTTCCTACAAGGAAGCCTACTCTCCTGCAGATGCATTTGAGTACCTTGAGGGCGGTAAAAATATACTGTTTGATGAGCGTATAGTCAACATCATGAAAAAGATCATACCCGCTTTTCCGCCGGGTATAGATGTGGTGCTTTCAAATGGTGAGGAAGCCATGGTCCTCGGTCATACCGGAGATACGATGCGCCCCATCGTAAAGATGATCGCAGACGGCAGAAAGGTAAACCTTGAGACAGACCCTGAATACAAAAAAGTCCGTATCACCAAGTCCGGACTGATGCCGGAAGATTATGTGGGAGAAGTCAAGGAATTAAACGAGAGCAGATTTACTGAGGTTGAAGAGAGAGAGACGATCCTCGTAGTTGATGACTCAAACTTAACTCTCACTCAGACGAGAAAAATACTCGAGCCCGACTATAATGTGGTCACTCTGCCAAGAGGTGCGGAAGCCGTTGAATATATGAAGACACATAAGTGTCCGGATCTCGTGCTGATGGATATCATCCTGCCGGATATAAACGGAATGGACTGCATCAGGATAATGAGAGGCATGGCAGGATTTAACTGTCCGGTAATATTCTATACAGCAAAGCAGGACAGGGAGACGATACTTAAGTGCAGGGAGCTTGACGCCGTAGATTACATTTTGAAACCGGTGCTACCTGTTTATCTGAAAGAACGTGTTGCAGTCGCCCTTAAAAAATACATGATCGGCTAATATAAATTACGTATAAAATTATTTTTACGATAAATTATTTATATGAAGGAATACAAAAAACTGCCCCAGGCGCACCCAAAGTCGGCGAAGCAGACTTTAAGCGCCGGGGCTTTTTTGTATTCCTTTATAAACCCATATCTGATTATGGTATAATACTCATTAAGTATTTCTAAAATCGGGAGGGTGAAATGAGCTTAGAAGTAAAAGAAATCTTTAAAAAATACGGTGAGAAGACAGTCGTAGACCACATCTCATTTACAATGGAAAAGCCCGGCGTATATGCACTCCTTGGTACAAACGGTGCCGGCAAGACCACATCGATCAGAATGATACTCGGTATGCTTGAGAAAACAGGCGGTGAGGTTCTTTTTGACAATAAACCATTTGACACAAAAGAAATCAATGTCGGATATCTGGCAGAGGAGAGAGGCCTCTATCCCAAGGTGAGCCTGATGGATCAGATGATCTACTTTGCGAACCTTAAGGGCATGTCAAAAAAAGACGCTGAAAAGAGGATCAGGTACTGGTCAGAGAGACTTGAACTCGATGACTATTTCTATCCAAAGCCCGGACCCGGCAGGAGAAAAAATGTAAAGCCCTACAGAGCAGATCAGCTCAGTAAAGGTAACCAGCAAAAGGTGCAGCTCATGGCAGCGCTCATTGCAGACCCACAAGTCATCATACTCGATGAGCCCCTCTCGGGACTTGATCCGGTAAATGCAGACCTCTTCAAAAATGTGATCCGTGAGGTGGCATCCGGTGATAAATATATCATCATGTCAAGCCATCAGATGGGTACCATTGAAGAATTCTGCACAGATTTGACCATATTAAATCACGGCAAGGCAGTACTCCAGGGCAACTTAAAAGAGATAAAGAAGAGCTACGGCAGGGTCAATCTCGTCATCAAGGCAGATGCTGATGTCACAGATATCGTAAAGGCAGAGGGCCTGGAGATAAAGGAGCAGACCGCAGAGGAGATGCATATCAAACTTGCTGATGAGAGTCAGGCAGGAAAGCTCCTTGCAAAGCTTGTGGATGCTAAGGTGCCCCTTGTCAGATATGAGCTGACAGAGCCTTCTCTCCATGAGATATTTGTAGAGAAGATCGAGCAGTCCAATGCAGAGATGGCAGTTGCTGAAAACAAGACAGAAGAGGGCAGTGTAAATGAATAAAAAGGAATTCAGGGGACTGAAGCAGGTATTCATTTATACTTTCAGTCAGTACATAAAAACTCCGTCATATATTGTCACTCTGGTCCTGATGGCTATAGCAGCCCTGGCAGTCTTTCCTTTCATGGCAAAGTTTGGCAATGGCGGTAAAGATGGTGAATCGGAAAACAGTATAGAGAAAGTATATGTCATAAATGATTCCGGCGTAGAGCTTGACGATGAAGCATTATCGTCATCTCTTGACGCAGACAGCATATATGAGGGCGTTTCGTTTGAAATCTTTGAAGGGGATGAAGATGAGACGGAATCATTAAAATCGGAGATCACAGAAAAAGGCGGATATGACATCATCCTCTCCATAGAGAGAGATCTCGAAATGGGAGGCTTCAGAGTAGAAGCATCTTATGACAGTGACGGCAATTTAAGCCGTATGAATGTAAGCAGTCTGGCAGAAGTATTTGCAGACTGGTTTTATGAGTACAAGACAGGCAGCCTTGCCCTTAATGATAATGTAAAGGATATGGTAGACGGCAAGGTTAACTACGAGATAATCAGCGATATTGAATATTTGGGCCTTTTGGAGGGCGAGGAGAATGAGGCCATCGGCCAGTCGGGATTCTGGGTTGTATATACAGCCATATTTGTATCATATATGATCATTGCCATGAGCTCCGGTCTCATTTCCTCAAAGATAGTTGAGGAAAAGGCAAACCGCATTGTGGAATACCTCATGACAACAGTCAGACCCATGGCACTTGTCACAGGCAAGATCCTGGCGATGATGCTCGTGACGTTTATCAACTGCGGTGTGATAGGTATATGTGCATATATATCTTCTGCTGTTTCAAAGAAATTGTTTGGAAAGGCAGCAGGAGAACTGCTGATAAATTATGTGGATGCCGAAACCCTCGGCAATATTTCGGTGCCAATGATAATACTTGCTGTAGTGATCATACTCCTTGGCATATTTATCTACGGTATAATCGCAGGACTCTTTGGAGCATCCGTTTCAAAGATGGAAGAGCTCCAGCAGGGCATGCGCGGATACAGTATGCTGATACTTATTGCATTTCTGTTAAGCTACGGAGCGCTTATGGTCATGCAGGATAAAGGCTTTAATGTATTTGTATGGTTTACAGTCTTTTGTCCGTTTACATCATCTATGGTTATGCCCGGTGCCATGTGCCTCGGTGAAGTATCAATGGCCGGCATATTTGCATGCATCGCTATCCAAATAGTGACGGCACTTGTCCTTCTCTGGTTTGTATCCCTCATATATGAGGGCGTCATCGTGGCTACAGGTGAGCCTGTTAAATTCAGCAAGATGATGACGATGGCAAAACAGAAATTAATGCTTGATGCTAAGAGGAGGAAGTCCCATGAATAATATGTTTCGCGGATTTACCAATGTATTCGGGTTTAATTTCAGAAATCATACCCAGTCACCTAAATACAGGGTAGTTACCGTAGTATTTGCTCTGTTCCTCATGTTCGGATTTGGCATCATGATGATGGTACTCGGATCTCCGGAAGATGAGGATGAAGAGACAGGCAAAGAAATCACAAAGGTATATGTATGCAATGAAAATGACCTGAATATACCTGCGTACGCGAAATTTGCCGAGATGGCAGGAGATAACGAAACAGCCGATATCGAATTTGAAAAGATGGAAGGAACAGTATCGGAGTGTATGGATACGCTTTCTGAAGAAAGCGATTATATACTCGCTGTTC
>DFKO01000141.1 GCA_002373855.1 Lachnospiraceae bacterium UBA3643 | reverse complement strand
CCGTTGCACTGATACTCACACAGATCCGGACGGTTACTTACAGTCACTCTTCCGAGGTTTCCGTCATATCCGGCCCCCTTAAATGCCTTCATCATCTCTTCGGAGATGACATCGATCATCATCTTCATAAATTTATTCTCCAATCATTTATTATTACCTTTCTCTTTAATCTGCGCCATTCTCTCTGCTTTTGAAAAATCACATCCGCAGTAATCCTGCCTGTACAGATCATACTGTTTTGAGAGCTGCGTCGATCTCTTATATCCGTTTTTCTTTTTAAAATCTGACGGCAGAAAAGCTATGCCATATCTCTCTCCCATGATACTGCCTACTTCATTTAAGACGTGGGCATTTTTTAGTGGGCTTATGGTAAGCGTGGTGGTGAAATAATCAAACCCGTTTTCCTTTGCGTATCTCGCAGATTCCGAAAGTCTTAGCTCAAAACATTTACGGCACCTTTCACCGCCTTCAGGGGCTTTTTCAAGGCCTCTTGATATCTCCAGAAATCGGGGCGGATCATATTCACCCCGGACAAACTTAATACTCTCAAATACTTTTTCGCGCCAGTCGTTGTTGACTGTGTTTATCAGTCTCTCCTGCTCTGCTGCCCTTTTGTCAAATTCATTTTTGTCAGTGATATTGGGATTAAAATAAAAAACCGTGATATCAAAAAATTCCGACAGATATTCCAGACAATAACTGCTGCACGGAGCACAACAGCTGTGCAGCAGCAATTTTCTTTTTCCTGATTCCCACAGATGAGCTGTTATCTCATCCAGTTCTTTTTGATAATTGCGTGTCATATTTCCGGCCATGATTTATGCCTGATATTTCTCACAGAACAGCTGTACATACTCATCTCCCGGCACAGGTCTTGAGTAGAAGAATCCCTGTACCAGACGGCAGCCGAGATTTTTGAGCAGTACTGCCTGCTCACTGCTCTCAACACCTTCGCATACAAGCTCGAGTCCGAGACCGTTTATCATCTCTATAACCTTCTGGAGTATCCACATATTCTGCTTATCTGAAACAGCTTCACCAAAGAATTCACAACCGATCTTGATAATATCAAACGGTGCGCCCTTAAGGATCGAGATAGATGATTTTGACGACCCAAAGTCATCAAGAAGTATTCTGATGCCGCATTTCTTCAGTTCGTTCAAAACCTTAAACATGGCCTCCTTGTCATCCTGGAATACATCCTCGTTAATTTCTATCTCAATAACACCCTCAGGTATATTATATTTCTTGAGTATCTTCTGAACATTTACAACATAATCAGGGTTGTGCAGAAGTACCTTTGACTGGTTTACAGATATGGGATATGTAGTCTTGCCCTCGTCAAAAAGGCTCCTGATCTGTCTGCAGACCTCTTCAAGGGTAAAGAAATCAAGGACTTCCACAAAGCCGTTCTGCTCGAAAATAGGTATAAACTCCTCCGGCAGTATGACATTGCCGTCCTTTTTATTCCATCTGACGAGAGCTTCCGCTCCTGCAACATGGTTGCTCACAACATCCCATTTAGGCTGGTAATAGACGTGGAATTCACCGTTTGCAAAAGCAGCCTGCATCTCCGATTCCATCTTGTCCGCCTTGCGCATATCTGTGACAATATTGTCTGAATACGTAGCCCTGTACTGATTCTGCTTTGCATTAAGAGTCTTTCTGGCCACATTGGCATGGTCGATCATGACATCAATATCCGTATCTGTCTTTTTGACCTGATATACACCTGTCTTGAACTTGATGGGATATTTGATACCTCTGCCTCTGGCATCAGCGTTAACAAGTTCTCTGAACTTATCTATCTTGGAATCACTTGTATTATCATTAAGCACCAGAGCCAGGAACTGGTCAGCGGTGATACGTACACATAATTCTCTCTCAGAAAATACACTCTCAAAGTTTTTTATACATGACACGAGGACTTCATCGGCTCTGACATGTCCGTAAGCCTCGTTGAAGTAACGGAAGTTTGCGATATCAAAACGAAGTATTACAAACGGCGTCTCCTTTGAGGCCGAGAGCACCTTTACTGCAAATTCCTTGAAATAGTTGATATTGTGACCGTGAGTGATCGGATCCTCGTATGCAAGTTTTTCAACGGTGAGATTTGCTTTCTTTGATATCGCCCATACATATACGATGATAGCCAGCATTAGGGACATTATAAACAGACATGAAAGCATACTCCTTACCAGGAGAGGCCTTATCTTATAATCGGTAAGATTCCTGTTAAAGCATGTAATAAAATAGATCTTATCTGAAGGGATAAGGTTGCAGTATGAAATCTGGATATTTGTATTGTTACCTACAGATACGGATATATATCCTTCCTTGCCATCCGAAAGATCATTTTTCATGGTCTGAACGGAGCGCTTTGTCTCCTGACGTCCGTCAGTATATGAGAGTACACTCATGGTAAAGTTGTTTCCCGCATCAGTGATCTCGGCATTATAGCTGTATCCGAGTACATTCATATCCTTATCGGTGATATACATCTGTCCGATTTTGGTCTGATAATCAAGAGCACGGGTATACAGGAATGTAGATATGTCTTCAATCAGGACTATATACCCGTCAAGAGAGGAAACAGCAACCATAAGCTGTTTACCTTCACTCTCCGATTCATAGAAATTATCTATGGCAGAAGTATTGCCGTCTGCTTTCTTTAATACATCAATGATGTTTCTTGTATAATCGTCTGCCGCATCGTATGTATATTTACTGTCATCTATATAGAGGTTGCCAAACTCATCGTAATATGCGATCTTAACATACTCGGAATCAACGCTGCTATCCAGGAATTCGTAGAAGGCTGTTCCTCCTATGGCAAATTCTTTTTCTGCAAATTCGGCTCCGATCTTTTCAGCCTCTTTTGAGTACTCCGCAAACTTGTCAATCAGAATATCTGCAGCACTCATATGATGCTCATGATAATTGGCCATAGTCTCACTGTTGTATGCACTCTTAAGCGCCATCACAAGCAAAAAGCACACTAAAAGGCAGAGTACCACTATCGCTCCGCCTATCATGAGTATTCTTAAAAATGTTTTCCTTTTATCTTTTACATTCTCATTATTTGAAGAAACGCTCTTCATAATGAATACCATCCAAAAACAGATTTTTTAACATAATGCTTACACTATGCACAATCATAAAAAAATTTTACCACAATTCCAAACCGTGTTCAATTGTATTTAATCCTGTACCTATGATAAAATAAACCCTATCAGTAAAGAGTATACGGAGGGTTATATGAGCGCTAAAACAGAGCAGGTAATTGATGAAGTCAGAAAGGTTATACACGGCAAAGACAATATTATCAGGATGGTCCTCGCAGCCATTCTTGCAAAAGGCCATGTACTCCTTGAAGATATCCCCGGTGTAGGCAAGACTACAATGGCTATGGCTTTTGCAAAAGCCATGTCAATGGATTACAGACGCGTCCAGTTTACCCCCGATGTTATGCCGGGAGATATCTCCGGTTTTAATATGTACGATAAAGTCACCGGCTCTTTTAAATATCAGGAAGGTATGGCATTTACCAACCTTTTCCTTGCCGATGAGATAAACCGTACATCGCCCAAGACCCAGTCCGCTCTCCTTGAGGTTATGGAAGAGCAGAAAGTCACTGTTGAAGGAGTTTCAAGAGAGCTTCCAAAGCCATTCTTTGTGATAGCCACCGAAAACCCTTTTGGTTCATCAGGTACGCAGAGGCTCCCCGAATCCCAGCTCGACAGATTTATGGTATGTCTCTCAATTGGATATCCGGATGCCGAAAATGCGGCTCTTATATTAAAGGGTAATTCCGCAAAAGATATTCAGACCGTAATCCCTGTACTTACAAAAGAAGAACTGGTGGCTCTTCAGGAAAAAGTCGAGGAAGTATATGTTGATGATGCCCTCTATGATTACATAGTCGAGATAACCGAGAGCACAAGAAAACCCTCCACATATGAGCTCGGCTTAAGTCCGAGAGGCAGTATCGCTCTCCTTCGCATGGCAAAAGCATACGCATTTCTTGAAGGCAGATCTTATCTGCTTCCGGATGATATAAAAGAGATATATCTGCCGGTCGCTCTTCACAGGGTAAAGCTCTCCCAGAGAGCAAAAGCCGCCGGAACAGATCTTGGCGAAGCGCTCTTAAGTTCCTTATCATCGGTTGTTGTACCTAAAATTTCTGGACAGGCGAATGCAAAGAGATAACATCAGATATATTGTTACATATACCATATTTATAATACTCTTTGTTCTGGGTGCTGTTTTTTACAAGCAGCCCTTCTTTTCGGTGCTTGTACTCCTTTTGTTTGTACTTCCGATTATTTCCATCTATATCACATCGAGGCTAAAGGACAAGCTGATCATTTCGGCAGAGTTTATTCAGCACAGTATCGTAGCCGGCAACAAAGCCGAGATGACTGTATCCGTCGATAATCCAACATTGTTTTCTTTTCTAAATATTAATCTGGATTATAAAGCAGGTATACTTTTTTATCCCAATGATATAAACGGAAGACTCTCCCTGTCTGCTCCTCTTAAGCGAAAAAACCGGGTCTGTTTCACATATTCCACACTGTACCCCGGAATGTTTGAAATATTTATCTATAATGCCACGGTAACAGATCCGCTCCATCTCCATACTTTTATGTTAAACTGCGATATCACTCTGCATCTTCCGGTTTATCCGGAGAAATCCGATGATGAATATCCTCTTTATCCCGAAGCTTTTTCCGATTCCGAAGATGATGAAAATGTCAGCCTGAGTCTAGCCAAAAGCATGGATATTAAAGAGATCCGGGATTACAGGCCGGGCGATAAATTAAAAGATATCCACTGGAAAGCCACTGCCAGAGATATTAATGACAATCTGCTTGTAAAAGAATATGAAAACAGTGCAAGCAGAGTCATCGTCCTCCTGCCTGAGTTTTCAGAAACAGGACTCCATGAGACAATCCGGACCTTTTATTCATACATGAATTATCTGGTTGACAAAAATGAGATATATAAAGTTGTACTTTTTAACGGTGACGCATTTGATGAGTATTCCGTCAAAGAAAAAGATGATGTCGACAATGTGCTGATCCAGTCATATTACATGCCTGTTCATGTTCCTCCCGAAACCGCCCTGCTGGCATTTAAACATTATTACGGCGAGGATAACGAGGTGATCTGGATAACCAGAAACAGTGTCATACGTAAATAAATGATTATTACCGACTATTTCAAAAGCAAAAAAGAAAAAAAGATTTTCGAGGCAGAGCTAAATACAAACGGCTTTGCCCTTGAAAGTATCGATTACAGTGGCAGTGCACTTATGGGCAGCCGTCTCTTTCTGTGCCTTATCAGAGGTATACTCATATTCTTTGCATGCTTTGGTACGGTAGGTGCCGCAGTGAGCAGTTTCGGCCTCAGATACAATGTACCTTTTGTAGCCATATCAATCCTGCTCATCAGTATGTTTGTAGCGTTTATATACTACAATTCAGTCACTTTCTATCTTGGGTACATCCTGTTTTTCATCGGTTTTGCTGCTACCATTGCCTTAAAATATTGGTACGTAAACAGTGGTTTTCAGGCTTTTGTAAACACTCTTAACCAGGAATACAGTTTATATTTCTACTTAAACAGTGCAAGAGAAGCTTCCGAGGCAATCACCGACAGATATACCACCGTGTCGGTTGCCATGATCTTTGTCGCAGCATTTCTGTCACTTCTTTTAAATATCACGATCTCCGGATACATGAATCTGGTGGAGACGTTCATCCTGACATTTCCCATTGTTCAGATAGGACTCTATATCGAGAGACGTCCCTCTCTGATATACATAATCATGCTCCTCTCCGTATATATCAGCGTGGCTGTACTCGGGCGCAGCGGTCATTATATGACGCCGGCTATCACCGGAAAGAAAAAGAATTTCCGGACGTTCAGGTCAGAAAAAAAGAAAACAAGGATTCATACACATTCATATATTTCAGACGGACTTGGCATGATCACGACAGGTGCATGGTCAATAGTATTCTGCATCGTGTTCATCATGCTCACCAGCGGTATATTTTATTCCAATACCGACGCCCGTCATGAATCAAATCTGCTCAAGAATACTACCGATGAATATATCAAGGCCTTTGTCGAGAACGGCATATACTCATTCTTTGACAGGTATCAGTCAAAGGGCGGCTTAAGCCAGGGCCAGCTCGGCGGAGTATCCTCAGTGCGTCCTGACTATACTACCGACCTCATCGTGACATTCAATCCCACAAATACAGACAGCCTTTACCTGCGTGCCTACATCGGTACCTCTTATGACAATAATGTTTTTAGCACAAGCCCGTATCAGTTATATGATTACAACTCTGCCGGCATAAGGCCTGATATGTACAGTTTTCCCGATCATAATCCGATCCTTGGCGGTCCTACCGGAAAGATGAATATCATTAATGTCGACGCAGATGCCACATATGATTACATGCCTTACTATACAGAGAGCGCCTCTTCAAGGAGCATAAATGAAGACGGTAAGCCGGTCATTGATGTCTTATATGAGCCATTTGAATCATCAAATACATATATGACTGACAATCCGCCATCAGATGATTATAAAACATTTGTATACAGCACATACCTTGATATACCTCCATATCTGGATGAAACAATGAAAACCATTTCAGACGAGGCAGGTATTGATAAATATATTTCAGTCATCCATGTAGAGACTGATCCCGAAAAGAGACAGGCGTATTTTCTCGCTGCCGCAGCCGATCTGCGCAGATATTTCTATGAAAACTATTCATATACCATGGCTCCCGGAGTTACGCCCTACAGACAGGACTTTATTAATTATTTTCTGAATGAACAGCGCCGCGGCTACTGTGCTCACTTTGCAGCCAGCTCCGCACTGATACTCCGTTCCATCGGCATCCCCACAAGATATGTGGAAGGATATATGATCACATTTACAAATGTCATTGAGTCAGAAGCACTCCCCGGCAAGTCCACCGATTTACTGAGCGACGGTCTCACTCCCGTATTTGACAACATACAGGGCGTAAAAGTCGAGGTGACAGACGGCTCCGCTCACGCATGGACAGAGATATACCTTGACGGTTACGGATGGATACCTTTTGACTTTACTCCGCCGTCTGCAGATAATGTCATATTAACCGATTACAGTTTCGGTTCCCTCTTTGCAGGTCTGTTTATGACAAGAGATGACTCGCAGCAGTCCGAAACTACCGGCGATACAACCGCTAATACGAGACCAGTGTTTAGCGGCTTTAAATTCAGCATAAACGGATCATTCGGATTCATACTCCTGCCTCTCATATTCGTACTGACAGGTACCGTGATTCTCCTTATCATGCATACATACTTCCCGGTTATTTTAAGCAGCATAAAAATATCCGCGGCAGTTAAAAAAGGTGATTACAACAATGCTCTGAACATCAGATATATTCTGTTCCAGAAAAAGGTAATGAAACATTACAAACTGAGCGCTCCCCTGACTCCGATTGAGATGTATGAATTCTTAAAAGAAAGACCTGTATCTGATGATGACACTCAAAATACAATGAGAATATGCGGTCAGGCAATATTCTCTCCGGAGCAAGTATCGAAAGATGATTATGATATATGTATTAAGACGATAAAACAGATTGAGAAAAAAATTGGCTCTGATAAGTAAATTGAAATGTTGTGAATAAAAAGTATCCCCTGCCATGCATTGCGGACAGCTCAGCATGGCAGGGGATACTTTTTATTCCGAAATATACATTGTTTATTATCAGCTCAGCAAGATAGCTGCATCGTTGATGACCTGGGGTTTGCCCCACAAAAATCCCTGGATATAATCGCATCCGAGATTCCTTAATATATCAAGCTGGTACTCTTCCTCAACGCCTTCAGAGATAACTGCAAACTGCATAAGCTGGCTTAAGGATATGATCGCAGCGACAAAGGACTCTTCCTTGGGGCCGTCTGTGATGGAATCAACAAAAGCCTTGTCAATCTTGAGCAGATCGATGGGAAGCTCCTTTAGATAGCTGAGTGACGAATATCCTGTTCCGAAATCATCAAGGGCAATATGTATACCTCTGTCCTTGATCTCTCTCATAATACTCTTGGCCTTTTCAAGGGAATCCACAAATACCGACTCAGTAAGCTCAAGTTCCAGATTCTCAGGCGGGAAGTTCGTCTCCTTAAGTGCACTGTCTACATCATCGAGGAATCCGTCAGCTAGCATGTGAGTCGCTGAGATATTAATCGAGAGTATCACGTCAGGTGCTTTTTCAAGGAGCGGTTTAAAGTCATGCATCGCATTTCTAAGAACCCATCTGTCGACCTCTATGATAAGTGTGGACTTCTCAGCTACGGGTATAAATGCCCCGGGGCTTAAGGGACCGCCCTTCTCATCATGAAGCCTGATAAGTGTCTCAAAGCCTCTTAATTTTTTATCCTTAATGCTGTACTGAGGCTGGTATACCAGGGAGAATGCATCATTCTTGATTGCATATCTGATGACATTTTCCATCTCCACTACATGCTCAAGTACATCATTCATAATACCGTCAAAGTAGCATATCCTGTTCTTGCCCTGATTCTTGGCTGCATAGAGAGCAGTATCCGCAAACTTCATCAGCTGGCTGGAATCAAGGCTGTCACTTGGAAATACAGACACACCCATACTGCCGCATATCGTAAACTCTTTGCCCTTAAGAGTAATCTTGTTTTCGAGTACATCCATAAATTCATGAAGATGTGCATCAAGTTCTGCTATCGCTTCATAATCAGATATGATTACTGCAAACTCATCTCCTCCGAGTCGGCTGATAAAATCTTTTCTGTTTGTCACGTCTCTCCAGCGGTTAGCCATTGTGGAGAGAACTTTATCACCGTAATCATGGCCGATCGTATCATTTATATTCTTAAAATTATCAAGGTCCATAATGGCTATGGCGAACTTTTGATTTTTAATCCTTGACTCCTCGATGACCTCAGAGAGTTTTGACTTAAATGCTCTTCTGTTGGGAAGTTCTGTCAGAATATCGGTATGGACTATGTCATAAAGCTGCTTTTCTTTTCTCTCAAGTTTCTTTAAATACATATGGATCATCCATATGATAACCATACCGGAGATAATGATGCAGCCTCCGACAACTCCGTTGTAGCTCTGTTTTAAGACTATGGTCAAAATTAAATATATTAAATTTAATGAGGAAATAATCAGTCCCGCATAATATCCTATCTTGCTCGAAATAACCATTGCAACAAGGAGCAAAACCTGAACAGCAGAAAAAATGCCGGGAACATCTTCTGCCCTGACTCCGCCAAAATATTCATCATGCATATCTGAAAAATATACCTGAATATACACAGCCGCGAGATAGAGGATAATGAGTACCACCATCTCAAAAACCCGTCTGCCCAGAGACTTTGATGAGGAAATCAGCTGATCTTCTTTGTCATCATCATCAAGATAATAATTAAGCATTGGTATAAAACCTTCCGTTCAAAATTTTATTTCTGCATTCGGGAATAGATCTCATCGATCCACTCCCTGTTTAATTCTGTATCATTCAGGATTGAAACCCTGTCAGGTCTTGTGCCCGGAGCTTTCATCCATATATCTGCAAACATATCCCTTGATATGCCGTATGTCTCGGGATTAAGATCAAGACCGTACTTTTTGCATACCTCGATTATCTTCATATCATCCCTTCCCTGAAAGTTAGCTGAGCCCACACATCCGAGAGCAACTGCCAGGCCATGTGAAATCTTTATATCGGGATAATACTCTTCTATAGCATGAGCAAAGAGGTGCTCACTGCCGCTGCAGGGTCTTGAAGATCCCGCTATCTCCATTGCAAGGCCACCCATTACAAGGGCTCTCGAGAGTGCCGTCATGAAATGTTTGCTCTGAATTGATTTCTCATCGCAGTACATAATGCTGTCACAGCACATCGATGCTATAGAGTATGCAAAGTCATCAAGTCTGGCATTGCCTGCCTTGGCCGCAATGGCCCAGTCATATACTGCCGTATACTTTCCTATCGTATCGCCTATACCTGACATAGTCTGGGATACAGGTGCCTTACGAATCATTTCTGTGTCAACTATGATAGCTGTCGGAATCTTGCAGGGAAGTGTCTTTCTGCTCCTGCCCTCCATGGTAAGCACAGAAAAAGGGCTGGCTAATGAATCATTACTGAGGGTTGTCGGGAGACAGATGTAAACCGCCTTGCTGATATGAGCTGCATACTTGGCAGTATCAAGTACTCTTCCGCCTCCGAAACCTATGACAACTCCGATACTCTCCATGCTAATCTTTTTAGCCAGTGCTGAGGCAGTCTCATAATCTGCATCCGATACAGTAAATACAGGCGCCTCTCCAAAATCATCACATATCTCCCGGACAATATCGGAATATGTATTTTTTAAGAATTCTTCAGTGACAAGGATTGCTTTCTTTTTTGTGATACCGGGCATATAATCCTCAAGTATCTCATCTGTATGTCCGAAAACTCCTTCATCTACCACCATACACAGTGGAAGACTGAACCTTGTAAACTGGTGCATCTTCATTCCTCCCCAAAAATTACCCTAAATTATTATATAAAAAAAATCTTAACAAATTATAAACAGAATTAAAGTTTATCAGATTTGAATAAACATTTTGCTCATATATAGCAAAAATACCGATAGAGACAGACAAAACCACAATACAGAACCGGCATTTGCAATCCATTTTTTCCCGGTTTTATCTGTAATCCGGTCAGCTCCCCTGCCCATCATATATCCGGCAGAGATGAGGACCGTGATTATATATCTGCCCTGGGGCTGATAATCCCTGAAATATGACTGATAAACTGACAGTCCCACAGTGATCATTCCCGATAAGATCACGATGAAGTCCATCATCTTATGATACTGCTTTCGTTTACCAAACAGATCAAACAAAAGATATAAAGCCACATAAAAGATTATCAGAAGGTAATATATCCAGTACATCCATTTGGCAATCCAGATGTTCATATATCCGAATGCTGCAAATGTACTCCTTATCGTAAAATGAATCCAGCTGAAATTGTTGCCGGTCAGAAAAGAAATAAACGATACTCCGTTATCACAAGGTCTGTCGTATGGTATGACATTATAGCCTTGGGCAATCAGTTGATTACGGCTTGTTTCCTCCGATGCGACCCCCAGAAAATCCCCGTTATGTATCAGTGCATTTCTGATAAAAAACCAGCCCGCACATAAAGTAATCAGTGCAGCTATAAGGAGTATTTTCTTTATAATCCCGGATGCTTTATCCCCGCTGTTTCTGATTAAAGAGAACAAAAATACGATTCCGAGAACCAGCAACCATCCGTATACCGTATAGTAGCTAAGGAGACATACAGATACACTGATTGACAGCATTATACACGCTCTGATATTCCACTTATCCCTGTTACCCTTAATTATGCAGTATATAACCGCCATAACGGCAGCAATCGAGAGAATGTCATTATTCTGATACATACCGAGGAAAAGAGTCTGGGGATTAAACACCAGCACAACAGTCATTAATACCGATGACTCTTTATTATCCAGAACCTCATTACCCAATTTTAATCCGAAATAAGCGGCTGACGTGATTGATATGACACTGCACATTCTTGATGCCACAAGAAGCATCCTCCCGGCAAAGCCAAGAACGGAAAACAGTTTTGTAAATAACGCACCGATAATAGCTGATACATAGGGCCTTAATGCATACGAGAACCCCCACTCACCTATTATGAGCTCCGGCTCATCCCCAAGAGGCAGTCTGCCATTTTGACATATCCAGTCAGAGAGCAGTCTCCTGCCATACTCATCGGGGCAAAATGTTTCATCTATCAGATATGCTCCCGCAAGAGAAATCAGGAAAACGAGGGCAATTATTATTTTTTGAATCCTGTTTAACTTAATATCTTTCATAAATCTTTTATCCGGATAAATGATATCATATCCCTGATTGTTAATACAATTTTCAATTTATTTTGATAAAGTCTTATACTTCTTGCGCGCAAAAAAGAGCAACCACTTCATGTGATTGCTCTTTTTTCCATGCGGAAGGCGGGACTTGAACCCGCACGTCGTTTCCAACACTAGATCCTTAGTCTAGCCTGTCTGCCA
>DFKO01000126.1 GCA_002373855.1 Lachnospiraceae bacterium UBA3643 | reverse complement strand
ACAGTTTTTGAGAGACAATCGATAACGGGAAAACTTCGGCGCATTATCATTCCGGTGATAATCTTCCTGGTGATTATGGGCATATTCTTTGTGTGGGCAAGAATCAGTACAGGCAGTCATAACATTCTCCAGGAAGCGAGAGATGTGAGGGTGGCTTTTAAGCTCATCGGAGTTGAGTACAGCGGTGACAGCACCCGTATATATGATCCCCTTGCAGAAAACGGTATGGTGGATGGCATAGCTGAGAAGGTAGAAAATCTCTCATACGCCGACGGCACCGTTAAACTGTTATCCTGGGACACCGAGTCCGATATGCCTCTTGCATTTACATACAGTAAGGGCGTATATATCGTGGAGTATAAAGCGATAGACGGTAAAGACCCGGGTGCAGGAGAGTGGAATGTTTACTATGCGTTCCGGGTCCTTAATTATTCAACAGATAAATAATTTATAATAATATTAAAAATATAAAAGGGATTGACATATCATCCCGCGGGAGAATGAGATGCCTGAGTACAGATATCAGTCACAGGATGAAAACGGCAAACAGGTCATAGGCAAGATGGACGCCTACGACGAGGCCGACCTTCAGAAAAAATTAAGAAATAAAGGTCTTATGCTTACTAACGCAAAGCTTGTCAGCAAGAAAGTGACATTAAGACCTTTAAAGAAAAGCGAGCTGGCAAACTTTTGTAATGAGCTCGGTACCATGACACAGGCCGGTGTGCCTTTGGTCAGATGCCTTGAGATACTTGCCGGCAGTGAAGCCATCACACCATTTGAGAGGTCTCTCTATATAGAGCTCCGCGACAGGGTAGTACAGGGTGTAGCTTTATCAAATACCATGGAAAAGCTTTATCCCGCGTTTCCGCCCCTGCTTATTTATATGTTCAGAGCATCTGAGTCGTCAGGTAATCTTGATATCACGGCGCTTAATCTTGCCGACCAGTATACGAGAGAGAATGAGATCGAGGAAAATACAAAGAGTGCTCTTGTATATCCCAAGATCCTCATCGGACTCATCATCGGCGTTGTCCTCGTCATATTCGGATATGTAATGCCACAGTTTGAGGATTTGTTTTCCCAGATGGAAAAACTCCCTCCTGCGACAGTTATATTAATGGCAATCAGTGATTTTGTATCATCCTTCTGGTACCTGATCATTATATTTGTTGTCCTCGGTATCTTTTTCCTGAGAATCATCGCAAGGATACCTTCGATAAGGCTCTTTATAGATACGGTCAAGACCAAAGGTAAGATCGGTCAGCTCAACAAGACTATATATTCTGCCAGATTTGCCAGGACATTAAGTTCTCTTTATTCGGCAGGTATCCCTATCGACAGATGCGTGTCTATTGCGAGACAGACGATAGGCAATAAATATGTCGAAAAGCAGTTTGATAAAGTATTTCATGATATTCAGGCCGGTGAATCATTATCCGGCGCCATAGATAAAGTAGACGGATTTATAAACAAACTGCCGTCTGTAATCAGAGTAGGTGAGGAGACGGGCCAGCTCGACAAGATGCTCGCAAACCTCGCCAATGACCTTGATTTTAAATCAGCCCAGGCTATGACGAGACTCGTTAAATATATCGAGCCCATCACCATAGTCGTAATGGCCATAATAGTAGGATTTGTAATGATAGGTGTCATCACACCGATCTACCAGTCATACAATTATGTTGGAGCAGGCTGATATTAAAATAAAAAAATAAAGTATTTAAGGAAAAACAAATGACAGTAAGCGTATTTTTATCAAACAAAAGTATACAGGTAGCCATCGGTAACGGATCCAAGAGCCGTATCAAGGTTAACAGTTTCTTTAGTGATGATATGCCGGAGGGAACACTCCTTAATGGTACTGTTATCAACGAGAAGACCCTCGAGGATACAATCCGTGGTACATGGATGAAGCATGGCATTAAGGCCAAGAATGTCAACCTCGTCATCAACAGCCCTAACCTGGTAGCCAGACGTATTGAAATGCCCCTAATGAAGGGCAGTAAATGCGACAATTACGTGACCAATGAGGCGGATGAAAAGGATATCGCCCGTTTTAACGATCCTATTATAGGATGGTATCCCGTAAGTAAAAAACAAAAGACCCAGATAGTAGTTTCGGAGACTTCTGAAAAAGAATTCATCGAGACTTATGTCAGGATATTTGAAAATGTCGGAATTAAATTAAATTCCATACATGGCGGTATCAACCTGGCCGTAAACATGCTCCAGGCCCAGATAGGCCAGGCAACGGCTGTATATATGATCATTGACGGTATGACCCTTACCACAATGCTCTTTGCAAAAGGTAATTATTACAACAACTTAAGTACCAGAATCTATGCACAGCCCGGTACCCCTGAGTTCCCTTCAGAGATCAGAAATGCTGTATCGTCTATCAGACAGTTTGCCAAGACCCAGCAGATCGATGATGAGATCACGGACATCTATATTTCAGGTCTTTCAAGTCTTGAGATGCAGTCTCTTGAGAGCGGTCTTGCGGAACTTTCCATGGGAGATTCAATCAAGGCAGCCAGCTGCCCTTCAAATGTATCCCTTGGCAGAGGCAGGGAGAAATTCGGTGATTTCATTTTCGCTTTTGCGGGACTTTTTGATAATGATGACGGACTCACTCTTACGGAAGGACTTAAAAAGAGTTCCGAGAAATATGCAAACAAGGTTAATTTAATTAAACTTGCCATACCTTACATAATCTCCATAGTCGTACTTTCGGTTATTTCCGTATCACTCTTTGCGATGCTGCAGGAAAAACAGAAAAAGTTAAGTAAACTTGAAAAGTACAATAACAGTGATGAAGTCCTTGAGGCAGCTGCCAAATACGAGGATATGATGACAAGTATTGAGATGTACGGTCAGGCCCAGGGCAGCGCAGATCTCCTTGAGGCATTTATTGAATCATATCCCACACCTGATTCATCAGTTAATACTGCAATAGTTGATGCCGCAAAGGAAAAGGATGTAGAGGTTGAGTTTGATTCATACTCTGCAGATACGGGAATCCTGAGCCTCATTGCTACAGGAGCAGATGTTGAGAAGATCAATCTCTTCATAGCTTCGCTCATGGAGCTGGATATTCTTCAGAATGTTGATTATACCGGATATACACAAAATGAAAGTGACGGCACATGGTCAATAAATGTGGTTTGTACACTTGCGGAGGGCAACTGATATATGGAAACAGCACTTACAGAAAATGATAAAAAGCTCCTGTATATTCTTGGATTTATCGTGATCGCATTCATTTTCGGATGGGTGATAATCAGACCTATCGTAAAAAATATGAATGAGACCGATGAGGATATTGAGGTAGAGCAGGAGTTAAAAATCCAGAACGAACAGAA
>DFKO01000200.1 GCA_002373855.1 Lachnospiraceae bacterium UBA3643 | reverse complement strand
TCTCCTTCACTTGGAGTGAGGAGCTCGTTTATTAACTTTATGAGAGTAGTCTTACCGCTGCCGTTAGGTCCGAGGAGCCCTACCACATGGCCGCTCTCGAGTGAAAAAGAGACATTATCGAGGGCTGTTACATGGCCATATCTCTTTGTCAGGTTTCTGCATTCCAGAATGTAACTCATCTTTTCCTCTCCTTTTATATTTAATATTACAATCTCACGATATCCTTAATATCATCTATCTTCTGGGAGATCATATAATCCTCAATGCCCTTTATCACTTTTTCCGTAGACTTTGGCTCGGCAAAGTTTGCTGTACCGACTGAGACAGCTGTAGCTCCTGCCATGAGAAACTCTACTGCGTCCTCTCCCGTAGCTATACCGCCCATACCTATTACGGGGATCTTTACTGCATGGGATGCCTCGTATACCATCCTTACCGCTACAGGCTTTACTGCAGGTCCGGAGAAACCGCCTGTCTTATTAGCGAGGACAAACTTCTTTCTGTATATATCGATCTTCATACCTATCAGTGTATTGATGAGTGATATCGCATCGGCGCCTCCCGCCTCTGCTGCCAGGGCCATATCCTTTATACTCGTCACATTAGGTGAGAGCTTCATGATGACCGGCTGCTTGGCATGAGCCTTGATCTCTTTAGTCACTTCCTCGAGAACCTTCGGGTCCTGGCCAAACTGGAGGGCTCCCTGCTTTACGTTGGGGCATGATACATTTATCTCCATCATGTCTATGGGCTGATCGGCCAGTCGCTCTACTACATTTAAGTATTCCTCAACGCTGTGGCCACATACATTGACAATAATCTTTGTGTCATACTTTTTGAGAAAAGGTATATCCCTCTCGATAAATACATCTATACCGGGATTCTGGAGTCCGATGGCATTGAGCATGCCCCCTGTTACCTCAGCTACTCTGGGAGTAGGATTGCCCTCCCATGCCTTATCAGATACACCTTTTGTGACTACGGCTCCGAGCTTATTCAGATCAACCATATCTGCGTATTCCATGCCGGATCCGAATGTGCCGGATGCGGTCATCACAGGGTTTTTGAGCTCTACGCCTGCTATATTTACACTTGTATTCATAGATTATCTCCTGTCAAAAATATATTTGTCTCATACCATCAGATTTACGAACCGGTTTTTATCAGATATCAACATCCTCTGCATCAAATATGGGGCCTTCCACACAGATACGGGTATTGTTTACATGGGTATGATGATCCTTATTAACAGTCCTGCATACACATCCCAGGCATGCACCTATACCGCAGGCCATACGCTCCTCCAGGGAGATATATGCCTTCATGCCGTTTTCCCGGGCATACTGCTTTATAGCCTTAAGCATGGTCATGGGTCCGCAGGCAAATATGACATCGCCCTCTATCTCATCCTCTTTTATGGCATCAATGACTGTACCCTTTGTACCCACGCTACCGTCTACTGTGGCGATATGGAGATTGCCCACATCCTCAAACTCATCCTCGAGGAAGAGATCACCGTTAGAATATCCAAGGACTATCTCGGGCTCCTTATCAAGGGCCTTGGCTGTTAAGAGCATGGGAGGAATACCTATACCTCCTCCGATGACAATAACCTTTTTGTCACCAAGGGCTTTATTTAAATCATCTGTATCAAGGGCGCTCTCATATCCGTTGCCCAGTACTCCGAGGACCTGTATCTCTGTGCCCGGCTCATAGGATGCCAGCTCTTTAGTACCCTCTCCGGCTGTCCTGTATACCATACGGAGCAGACCTTCCTCTTTATTTACATCACATATACTGATAGGTCTTGCCAGGAGCTTTGCATCATTATTTATATATACTCCGAGAAACTGTCCCGGCCTTGCCTCTCCTGCAAATGAGGTCTTTATCCAGAGTGAATAGATCCCTTCCGCTATTTTTTCCTGACTGTATATAACAGCAGGTTCTTTTCTCTTTTTCATGCTCATGATTAATGTCTGCTCCTTTTACTATATAAAGGTTTTAGTTTTGACAACTATCTCAAATTTTACCATAAAAACATGATCTTCGCTTTTAACGGCAATGTTTATGATTTATGCCTTCCACACAACATTGCCGCCGACGATCGTGTAATGGATCTTTCCGTCCAGAGTCTCTCCCGTAAACGGGCTGTTGTTTGCCTTTGAGATAAATGAATCAAATGTGGTCTGCTCTGTTTCGCTAAAGATACAAAAGTCTGCCGGGTATCCCTCTTTGATCACACCTGTCTTTAATCCGTATGCATCGGCGGGGCCCTTTGTCATACGCCCTATCACAAGGGGCAGGGGGAGACCTTCCTTATGTACCAGGGTGGTGATGGCCAGGGACAGGGATGTCTCAAGACCTATGATACCGCTGGGTGCCTCCGTGATCGCCCCAGCCTTTTCCTCATCGGAGTGGGGTGCGTGGTCGGTGGCGATCATATCTATAGTACCGTCCTTTAATCCCTGTACTATAGCCTTTCTGTCCTCTTCCGTACGGAGAGGCGGATTCATCTTGGCCAAGGTACCGTGCTGTATACAGGCTTCCTCTGTGAGTGTAAAGTGATGGGGTGTAGCCTCGGCATGGATGCCTGATGATTTTTTCTTTCCCTCTCTTACCAGGTCCACGCCTTCCTTAGAGCTGATATGCTGGACATTGATGCTTGCCCCGGTCTCGATGGCGAGTTTAATATCCCTGTCTATCATATCTATCTCTGCCTGTCTGTCAGATCCGCCTATACCGTAGTGGTCCGAAGCCTTGCCGTGGTTCACGCCGTTATTTTTAATAAATCCGGGATTCTCCTCATGAAAACTCAGTATCGTACCGAGTTCTCTTGCCTTTATCATGGCGTCCTTTACAGTATCTGTATCCAGTATCGGGAGACCGTCATCGGTGAGGCCTGTCGCTCCTGCATTTAAGAGACCTTCAAAATCCGTCAGCTCTTTGCCCTGCATTCCTTTTGTAATGCAGGCTGCCGAAAGGATGTTTATATCCGTCTCTTTACCTTTATCAAGGCAGTATTTAAGGGTCTCCACCGTATCGATGGGAGGCTTGGTATTGGCCATCATGATGACAGTGGTAAAGCCGCCTTTTTTAGCAGCCGCCGCACCGGTATATATATCCTCTTTATATGTCAGTCCGGGATCCCTAAAATGTACGTGACCGTCTATCAGTCCCGGTGCCACTATCAGCCCCGCCGCATCGATTACCTCTGCGTCTTCCTCATTAATACTTTCCCCTATCTGCTTTATGATTCCATCCTCGCAGTATATATCTGCTTTTATTATTTTCTCATTTTCGACATCTGCGATATCGCCATTTCTTATTATCAGTTTCTCCATTTTACCTCCGTTGGTGACAGGCACCATGAACATGAATTATATAGGATTATATTGCATTATATAGACAATAATAAATTATATAGGATTATATAACTTTATATAGCTTTTTACCTATTCTTCTCGTTCTATCTGACCTTTCAGATAAATATTATTATTAGCACCTTTTCGCACAGGCGTAATCTTTTCTTTATCCGTAAGCTGTTTTATATATTGTCTGGAACAGTTAAGCATCTGGGAGACTTCCGCTGTATCAACAAGACGGTCTTTAATAAATCTGCTTAAATCTTCATATGACATACCGAATTCTTTTCCGGATCTGCGCAGGATTTCGGCGGAAATAAAATGTTCCCGGCCCCACTCTATTCCGTTGCCGCCGGGAGACACACTGACTCTCCGAAAGATTTCTTCATTGCTTAATATATTCAGGTAAAGTCTATTATCTTTACAGAGTTTCTCAATATCCACGGAAACACTTTTTCCATCTTTAAAGAATACGGCGACTCTGTTATTTTTCAGCGCCATTACGTCCAGGACTTTTTTGGTTAGGCGCTTCTGTATTTCCTCTGAAATATCCTTTTCAGATATGCGTACCAGATATAATTCATCCTGAGCGCATCGTCCCTCACTGAGTAACAGGAGCTTGTACTCATCATATTCTTTTAGGCCGTTTTCTTTAAGGACACTTCCCAGATTTTGCCTGTCAGGGGGAATGACGCGCTGACTGACAAATTTGCCGCTCCACTCCGAGTCTATACTGTAGATACCCCTTTTTACAAAACCCGAAAAGATAAAGGGGCAGGTCCACTCATCCGTATCTGCCATCAATTCTGTGAAGAACCTTTTACTTGACTCATAATAGAAAAGGTATCCAAGCAGTCTTCCCTGCTGCGACTTATCGTGAATCTCAAATTCTGCCAAGAGCTCCCCACCTTCCCCATATCATTGATTTCATCTTAACTATATATGCCGATCCGATTATTGTCTCCAGACCTTCAAATATTTGGTCCAAATCAGTTTCAGTCAAATCAGGCAATTCTTTCAAAAAGGACTTTGGGATACTTCTGACATTCTCAAGTGTACTGCCGGTTCCCACAAAAGCCTGAACCCGCCTGTCCTCCATCACATCAAAATCATTAAGTTCATCCTCTGTATGGCATCTGCACACAAGACTGAGCCCGTGATCAAACAAGGGTGCCAGACGAACTGCTTTTGTCTTTGAATTGCGGAGCACTTCGATATTGGCCCCGTGGCGGTCTCTGTTAAGGACAAGATAATCGATTAAAAACATCTCATATACATACTTCTCCCAGCCCATACGCCTGCAGTAATCAAACGGCGATTCGTCGTTTTCCCTGTTCATGATAAAGTAATCCTCTAAAGGAATCTTGCTCTCATCAGCTTCTTTATAATCTTCAGACCGGCATAAATATGTCTCATAATCCCTGCCATCTACTGTGACCATGGCGTGAATAAGTGTATATTCAAGGTGCTCTATGCCAAAGAAATCAAGTAAACGCTGTACCACAATTTCATTTACACACTCATGACCGATTATCCCTTTAACCGGGTCACTGTCAGACAATTTATAATATTTCTTCTTTTTCCCCGTATCATCGTAGGACTTCAAAAAAGAACCTGCCGTGCCCGAAGACTTACGTGTCCTGGCCCAGTTAAGATACCGCATATCATTGAGTTCTAGTATGATGTCGTTCATTTGGGGTTCTCCATTTTACTTGACGGTTGTCAAGTATTCTTTGATTTAAGGATACAAATTTACTTGACATTTGTCAAGTAACCAAAAAGGGGCTTGCGCCCCTTTTACCGAAAATATTTATAGTTGTAGCCTTATAATAAGATTCATCTCCGATTATATGAGTTTTTTAATATAATTATAGATTTCAACTCCCCTTTCCTGCCCGTATTTCTTTACTAGGGCATTACAAATGGTTTGTTTTCCGTTTTCTTTATTAATATTTTTAACTGCAGTTTTAGTTACAAATATAATATCTTCATTCTCAAGCTTGTTCTTGCTGAGCACTTGCTGGATTTTATTGTTAATCTCAGTCTTTTCCGGTAGCTTCTTGGAATTAGTGGCTTTTGTTTTTGTATTGTCAGATTTTTTTGTAGTCTCCGATTTCTTAGTCTGAGTCTTGACCTGTTTCTCAGGTTCTGCCTTCTTCGGTTTTACAGCATATTTATTTAAAACCGGCTCAACAACTTTGAATACTTCAAGATAATTATCGTAAGTAATTCTCAGTTCTTCTTTTACATCTTTTAGCAAAGAATCACTTCCAAAATGCTTTGTACATATCTGTGCGACTTTATTTGATACAGAGGCTTCATATCTCCCTTTGCTGACTGCCTGCATTACCTCCTGATTAAGCAATTTTTTCTTGTCATTATCAATTTTTTTATTATCTGTATTTTTACTATCGGTCTTTGTCTTTTTATTATCAGTCTTTGACTCTTTTTTTATCTTAATACGTTCCCTTCTGGAAATATTTATCTTCTTTTTATCTTTCCAAGTATTAATAACCTTATCATAGCCTGTATCTTTGCTAACGATTATAATTTTGCATTGATTATTGTTTATACCAGCTAAATATCCTGCATAAAAATCAATATTCATATCTGCAGACTGTGAGCCCCTAGGAACCTCAATAATAGTCATATTACTTACTTCAGATAAGTCCATGGATGGTCTATTTTTTGTATAAAACAACACCACATAATCATTCTCACCTAGGTCAGAACATTCTTTCAGAATATCCTTTGACATATTTTCATAATCTATTAAATAATATGTAGTCATATATTCCCCTTATTATTTATTACTTCTCAATATAAAACTAGTAGATGCCGTTACTAAACTCTTCACAGACAAACAGATACTCACTGTTTTCAATTTATACTTTCTGCGTTTTACTTAGCGTTCCTTATGAAGATGTATTCTATAATGACCATGTAACAAATCGGAGGGTCTTGGAAACAACTCCTTATTACAAATTTTACATACTGCACGCATTTTTTGTTGCCTTCCCTTGTATTCATCATAAAATACTAAATTGGGTTGCAATTGCGCCATCTCTGACAAAAATTCTTCATTTGTTTTTTTCTTGCTACTAGCGATGACAGCATCGCATTTTTGACATTGTCTACCCCTATATAATGTTGCTGGTTTTGTATCCCAAATATTACCACACTTCTTACATTTCACAGTTATGTTTTCTTGATAACCGATATACTTGCCAGATATAATTATGTTAGGGCATATCTGTTTTATATCTTCTTCAAAATCAGCTTGAGATTTTAAATGTAATTCAGAGAGTTTTCTATTAGCGCATTTCTTACATCCTTTTCCTGCCAAACTTCTATCGCATACTGCAGCTTTCCATTCATGTCCACAAACAGAACATTTCCACCAATATCGATCATTACATCCAGCACTAACCATATATGGTGTTATACCTTTATTTTTCGACTGTAGCCATTCTTTAGAGAGGGAAGGATTTTTTTTAGCCAAAGAATTATGCTTCAATTCTGAATAAAATTGTTCCCTAATAATATAAGCATCTTTTTCAGAATCAATTTCGTATTCTTTGAAATTTAAATATTCAAAAAGACGAATCACTACCTCATCCAACGTTTTATAATTATATGGAGCATTTCTGTTAATTACAAAATCTGCATCGTCAGTTGAAACACCGCCTTCTCTTATTCTGATAAGTTTTATTCCTCTTTCTCTACATAATTCATATTTTAGTTTTTCTAATTCATTTTTCCCCCTATGCCAAAATAATCCATCATATTCAATGGCTAAGCTTTTCGATGGAATAAAAATATCTAATTCCAGTTTGGAATCATCTATCTTATACCTACTACAAGTATCTGGGTTCTGTTTTCTAACATAAAACAAAACAGTTTGCTCTGAAAAGGACGTTTTATTTCTTGAATCACATCTCGGACAACCATTTCCACACAATAATTTCTCTGGAGATGGTTTCCATTCATGTCCACATACTTTACATCTACAACTTAGTTTTTCTTTACAATTTTTATATTCCTCAAGAACTTCAATATACTTATTTACCTTTTTTAATTGAGACAAAAATATTTCATTTGTTTTTTGTTCCGAACCATGACATCTCGCACATCCATGTCCTTCGGTTAGATGATCTGGTCTTGCATTCCATATTCTTCCACATATCTCGCACTTTACCTCTAAAGGTTTTGTCATCCCTTTATAATCACCCAATATCTTTATGCATGACTTTTTATCATCTAACTCTTTTTGTAATTGTTCCTTGCTTCTACGAGTATAAGGATTTCTAATCTTTTTTGAACAATTTTTACAACCCGTTCCTTTAGACGTTCTCAGTAGACTTCTCGGTGTTTCAGACCATGTCCTACCACATATTTTACATTTAACATTTATTTCTGTATCTTTATTTTGATATTCACTTAATGCCAATAGGTTAGGTTTTATTTTTTTTAATTGTTCCTCAAATTGCTTATTACTTTTCTTTTTCATTACATGTTCTATTTATATAAATCCTATTTTTTGTTTTGGCCTGTTTGGTTCTTTTAAAACTTTTGTAAGCAAAAAATTTAATTGATTTATGTGTTGAACAAGAACGGATTCTTGTTCATTTACAAATCCTTCAAATATTATTAAAACTGGATTTCCTTTGCGCCCTGCCGGGAGCTTTTCTGCCTGCGGCAGTCAATGTACACAAGCCTCCACTATGTCAAGCACACCACATTTTCCTTATCCGTTCTAACGGAAGCGTGACACGCAACCGTTATATATGTTTAAGAAAAACTACCACCGAAAACTCTCCAGCACACCTCGTCTATCCAAATATTCCTTTCGAGCCCTTTCCTTTTCTTCTTCCGTTGGTGCAGTCTTATATTTTGTATACAATTCTCTCATTACCATTGCATCCAGTTTCTTCTCCAGCCACTGTTTTATCTGAGGCAACAGTTCCACCTGTTCCAACATAAAAAATCTCATTATCGCAACGAAAAGTTCTTCTGAAATCTGTACATTTTTCATATCAATCCACCAATCCTTTCCTAATTCATACAAGACCGCAACACTGCAAAGTCTATATGTTTTGCAACCTTGCAAGGTTCATCTCCGCAATTTCTATATAGTCCGCATTGTTGCGTTCTTGCCTTATCTCTGCTTTACTACGTCCAGTTCCCAATACCATGAGTGATTGATTTTATTTGCTCGGATACCCAATTCTTTCATTTGCAATTCTCCATTCCTTTTTATAAAAATTGTTTTAATCTATTAAATAATTGTTCTTGAATTCCATTCCAACCATCGATATAACCTACTCTTTTTATTAAATTGTCCTCATATATAATAGCATTTATTTTCAACTTTTCTAAAATCACAAGCCGATACAAATAACTCATTTTAATAGCATATAAAACTGATTCTCTACCATCCAATGCAGGCTTTCTTTGATTAATTTTTATATGCATAATATTGACACGAGTATTTACCAGACAAGAAAGAATTTTTTCCAGATCAAACTCTATTTCATTTCTAAAAAGAGTTTTTCCATAGCAATTGATAATTGTCCTAAGACATGGTTTTAATTTTCCTTTTTCATTAGGATATCTTTGCAATTTTATATCTTCACTTTTAATTATCTCCATTAACGACTCAGAAAGTTCTACAAGAAATGCACACTTCACATCATTCGTGAATCCAGCAGAACTTGTCGCATATAAATACATCTGATTAACAACTCCTAATTCATCCAATAAAATTCTCCATTTATCAAATAATTCAGATGACAAAATATCTTCATATTTTAAGAGTCTATCACTGAATATTGAAATAAAGTTTGCAGACGAAAAGTAATGTAATCTTTGTATTTTAAAGTGTTCTACTAGGGCATTATATGAATTAGTGCTTTCTCTTCCATGTATTTCTATAGCCTCCAAATCAAGAAAAACTCCATCAAATATCTGCAATAATCTTTCTAATTCTTGCAGTAACGAATATAACTTTTTAGCTTCAATATCTTCTTTGCAAGTAAAAGTTATGATCCTATTCCCCACTTCTTCTATGCAAACCTTTATCATTGGCATGAGTGATATTGTAAATTCATATGGTGCAACACATCTTAACATGCCATTTTTTACACTATATATAGCCTTTAAGCTATCACACTTTATTGAAATATCCATGTTGCCTCCTAACTGCAATGTAATACCTTTCACACCCTCTTTTTTCTGAAATATGAATATTTAGGTGATATTCCATCTCCTATCATTTTGTCCTCGTCTTATTGATTTTGCCGAGCTAATCCCTGATGTAAAATCCATATACGGAGTTGCTGAATTCACCGCAGGCAAACTGGTACTCTTTGTTTTCGATTTGTACAGTGTATATTGGGAAGACAAATTCCTGCTTGTAGCGTGGATCTCTCACTTTTACATTCTTGCCGGTATTGTGCCATTCGTAATCGAAGATGTTTACTCCGAAGAGTGTAGCGTCTCCGTCGGTGCCGGAGGTTATGAAGTTCCAGGTGGTGTTATTCTTTCTCATTTTCTTACATCATATCCCTGCAAACAATGTAATGAATACAACTGATGATAGAAAGAACAGATTTTTATTAAAGGATTTGTTCATATTCACTCTTTCTCTTTCTTTCCCATGAGGCCCGTTAACGGATTGATATGAGCGGCCCGTTTCTTTAAATCGGTGAGGTTGGCCTTTAGATAATCTGTCAGCTGTGACACTTCATCGTCAGTAAAGCCTTCAACCTGCGTAAAGACACAATCCGGGATATAGCCCTCTGCAAAGTCTTTACCCCGGTTAAATCTTACATGTGCAATTTTCTTTCCGTCTTTCTCCACTACGCCGGAGAGATCGAGGGTGATGTTGTTCATATTCTTATTATATCTTTGCTCGTTTTGTTTCCTGACTTATCAGCCTTCAAAACCCAGTCCGTGTTGTTACAGAGCTTATTCATCAAAAAAATATACACCATCTAAAGAGTCATTAATCTATCATCTATCATCACTTAGTCAACTGCTCACAAAAAGGCAAAAGTTCCTCTATCTTAGCGACAATACGATACTGTTCTTCAAGTGGTGGAAGCGTTATCAATGTTTTTCCAATTGCATCCAATACCCAATTTTTATTTCCAACTCCTCTTGTATTATCTGCTGCTTGTTGCTGAACAAGAGGGCTATATAGAAGATAATACAAATATTTTGTATTTATTAATTCAGAATTGAACTTTAATAGAGCTACACTTACAAACAAACTAAACTCTTCATCTGTGTTAACAATAGCTGGAACACCTGTGGTCCCTACTTTTGATAGCAACATATCTCCTCTTTCGGGATCACATCTTTTATACAATTCATCATGTTCTTCTTTCGTTATGAACTTAGTATTATCAAGGGACAGTTGTCCAGAACTTATGTCTTTAACTGAAACAAACTTCACACCATTTTCAGCATATTTGGGCGTTTTATGTGTGCCATCTGTCAACTTTAATAAAATACTTCCTAAAGTAACCCATTTCCATGTTTCAGGAATATCGAAAGGTTTTTCAACTTCTATCCCTTCCAATGAGGATCTCCTATCTTTCTTATAAAGACCTGTCTTTATTTTATAGTCTCTATCTTTTACAATCTGCTGATACAGTTCTTCAGCGGTTCCTTCTTCAGGTCTCTGTTCCACCAGTTTGCCCTGAATAGCATATTGCAGGATAGACTTCTTCATATCCTCCTGGAACTTGGCATTGAACCGTTCCAGCTTCTCATAAGCCTCGGCATAGCGGTCAACATACGGAAGAAGTTCCTCTATCTTGGCAACGATACGTTGTTGTTCTTCAAGCGGTGGTAATGGAAGCATCATTTTTGACAAGGTCTGTCCGTTACAATTTGGTTGCGCTGTTGCAATGGTACCATTTCTAAGCTGATCCCAATACAATTTCGTACCCATAAAAAACTTAATGTATTTAGGACAGATTTTTTCACTATAACTTGATCTTATCAAGTAACCTGCATAAATAGCGTCTTCTGGAACAGTATTTACTAGAAATGATTTTCCTACAGTTCCCCCAGTTCTTGCAAACAGAATATCATTTTCTTTCAACAAATATGTTCCAATTTCTTCTTCCAAAATATCACAATAAGGAACGGTATTCCACATAACCTTTTCATTCTGAATATCACTAATTCGAACCATTTTGATTCTGCCCTTTAGCTGAGCCGGCGCATTAAATCCATACTGAATACGTTGTGAAAGATTTCCCCAACGCACCCATTTCCAGCTTTCAGGTATATCAAATGGAATTTCATCCTCCGTAATCTCTGCTAAAGGCTTTTCTTTCTTTATCTTTCCTGCCTTTATCAGCTTCTGTTTCTCTTCCTGTATCTGCTGATACAGTTCTTCAGCCGTTCCTTCTTCCGGTCTCTGCTCCACCAATTTGCCCTGAATAGCATACTGTAAGATACTTGCCTTTAACTGTTCAGGTGTCATTGCTCATCCTCCATCTTGGAATGTGTACTGATAAAGAACTGCTTCTGGCGCTCTATCTCCTGCTGCAGTTCCTCCTGTGTAGGCATAAATGCCATATATTTCGCCGCGAACAGCCTGTCATTATCATTCAGCACGGAATACTTCGCTATCGTACTGTCAGTGTCCGTGCAGAGCAGTACACCCACCGTCGGATTATCATTTTCATCCTTGATGGTATCATCATACATACGGACATACATATCCAACTGACCGATATCCTGATGAGAAAGCTTGTGTGTTTTTAGTTCAAACAGCACGAAACACTTCATCCTGTAATTATAAAAAACCAGGTCGATATAAAAATCACCCGTCTCTGTTACGATATGTTTCTGGCGCTCCACAAAGGCAAATCCCTTGCCAAGCTCCATGATAAACTTTTCCAGATTGTCGATAAGTGCCTGCTCAAGCTGTGACTCGTTATAATCCGAATTGTTATGGAATCCCAAAAACTCGGCGACCACCGGACTCTTGATATACTCCAATGGATCTGCTTTTTCAGACACAGTCTTGCTTAAAGGGAATCCTTTTCTCTGGTTGGATAATAACCTTTCGTAATACTGCGTTGATATATTACGATCCAGTTCCCTGGTGCTCCACTGCTGTTCGGAAGCCTCCCTGATATACCATTCCCTTGATTCCTGCGATGCAACTGCCAGTACCCGCCTGAAATGGGTCCATGTCAGATTGTGAACGCACGCGTTCACAATCTCATAATCACGGAAACAGATATAAAACTTACGATAATAATCGAGGTTTCTCTTGCTGAATGCGTTTCCGTATTCTTTTGTCAGTTCATCCGAAAGCTGACGGATCAGACGTTTTCCATAGTCAGCCCTATCCTGTCCGTGCTGTTCTTCCTCTACAATCTTTTTCCCGATATTCCAGTATGTCTGCACCGCAATGCTGTTTACAGCACCAAAAGCAGCATATCTGCTCTCGTCAATTATCCGGCGAATATCATTTACAATATTATTCTGCAATTCAGCCATTCTGCCCACCTCCCGGCAAAAGTGTCTCAAGCTGGGCAAGCACATGGTCAATCTCAGCGTTAAGTGTTGCCCTCTTCTCCTGATAATTCCTGATCGTATCAAGGGGATCCAGCACTTCCTCTTCTTCATGAGGATATCCGCACAGGTCGATATTACATCCCTGATCCTTTAGCAGATATTCAGCCGTGTAGCACTTCGCCTTCGGCCCATCATCAAGCATTATTTCTTTTCTATCACTCCACCAAGCGATAGCATCATCAAAATGCTTCAGCTCCATAGGTTTCGTTTTGGAGAAGTGTTTCCTGTCAGACGGCATATCAACTCTATAGAACCACACATCGCCTGCAGGTTTTGTATTATCAAAGAACAGAAGATTGGTTGATATGGATGTATATGGACTGAATACAGATCCCGGCAATCTGATAACTGTATGAAGATTAAACTCTGTGAGAAGCTTTGTCTTTATTGCCACCTTTGCATTATCAAGACCGAAAAGAAATCCATCCGGTACAACAACCGCAGCTCTGCCGTTCTTCTTCAAGCGATACATAATCACAGACATAAAGAGATCTGCCGTCTCTGAAGATGCGAGGTCATCCGGGAAGAATCCCTGAATAGACTTATCCTCGTGACCACCGTAAGGAGGATTCATCAGAATAACATCAAACTTATCATCATCGGTATAATCCAGAAGATTATGCTTTAATGAGTTCATATGATAAATATTAGGTACTTCAATATCATGCAAAAGCATATTTGTAACGCAAAGAAGATATGGGAAGGGTTTCTTCTCAATACCATATATACTGTCATCTAACTGTTTCTGTGCTTTTGTACCCTTTACCTGTTTCTGTAACTGTCCAAGCCATGATGTGATAAATCCACCGGTACCACATGCAAAGTCAGCCATCTTCTCACCAAGTTTGGGTTGAATCATAAGTGCCATAAAATCTGTTACAGCTCTCGGAGTATAGAATTCACCGGAAGAACCTGCTCCCTGAAGTTCACGAAGTATTTCTTCATAAACAAAACCAAAGGCATGACTTTCTTTTACATCATCAAATTCAATTTCATCAATAATATCAATAACCTGACGAAGGTATACACCATCCTTCATATAGTTATTGGCATCTTCAAATGTAGACTTCACGATAGCCTTCTTTACAGGAGTATCAGGAGTTACCTTTAATTCCTTTAATGTAGGGAAAAGAGTGTTGTTAATAAAATTCAACAGCTTGTCTCCTGTCATGGCATGACCGTTATCATCTGCCTGTGCCCAGTTACGCCATCTGCAATCTTCGGGGATAATAGATTTATAATTCTTTTCCGTTACTTCCCAGTCTTCTTCTTTTGCATCATATACTTTAAGAAAAAGCATCCATACCATCTGTTCAATACGCTGGGCATCACCGTTAATACCGGCGTCCATACGCATTACATCTCTTATTCTTTTTATAAAGCCTGACTGCATTGCCATTATTTATATACCTCTCGTTTTTAATCGTTATAAATGTCTATAGGATATATATCTATCCTGTTTTGTTCGGAAAACATTGCTTTTTCTTTATTAGTCATTTTCCGAGGGGTCTTATCTTTTTTCTGAATTTGAGTCTTTTTAGATATTTCTTTTGAAGGTTTATTCTTCTTTTCCATTATCCAACCTCTATTTCATAAATATTGTCTTCCAGTTCCTTGACTGCATATTCGTACAGATCTAATCCTCCAAATAGTTCTTTAACTATCTTTGATGGCTTACCATAATCAGCAAAGTCTTCAAGTGATAAAACCGTTGTATCCTCTATCTCTTCAATACCTTGATTCATATATTTATCCAAAAGAATTTCCAGTACAGCCCTTGCATCGCCAGAGTATTTTGAGAAGAAATCTCGCTTCTTTACATTATTAGCTCTCTCAGCTCTTGTTAATGGTTTCTGGCCATATGCCACATAGCAAATAAAGTCAAAATCATCTACATCTGTCATATTTTGATCTATCTTTAATGCTTCAAGATCAATGCCCAGGTTTTCAAGTTCTTTTCGGATTTCTTCTTTCTTATCTGTAGCTTTCCATTTATTTATGAAGTCAGAAAGAGAAGCATACTCTCCTTTTATATTTGTCTTGGTATAGTCGATGATATCTTCCTGTCGAAGCAGTTTTCCGTTTGCATCATATACAGAAACTGTTTTGTTTATTACCTTAACTTTACATCCATCCTTATCTACGATAGGAGTAATATAATCTTTTTCATCAATTATTATCGCTTTATCAGGATCTTCCGAGTAAGGTGGCTTATCCGGATTCTGATCCGTTCCGGTATGATGAAAGCGTTCATCCTGTTCTATCGGACCGTCCCAGTCAGGGTCTGCAAAATGTCTTGTTACATTTCTGAAATCCATAACTGTAAAATGAGTTTTACCCTCTTTCTCACGGATACGGGTTCCACGACCAATTATCTGTTTAAAGGTGGTCATGCTCTCTACTGTCTTATCAAGTACGATAAGTTTTGTCATCTTACAGTCTGCACCTGTAGAAAGCAATTCTGATGTTGTTGCTATAACAGGATATTCCGATGATACGGAAATAAAGTAATCAAGCTTACTCTTTCCATATGTATCAGAACCAGTGATACGAACAACATAATCAGGATTCTTTTCAACCATATCGGCATTCATATTTACAAGAGCAACTCTCATACGTTCTGCTGCTTCTTCAGTCGCACAGAATACAATGGTCTTTTGCATTCTTCCTGTCTGTCTGAGATACTCTGATATTTCATATGCAACTTCATTAATACGGTCTTCAAGAATAACTCCGTTTGGATAATCATAATCCTTGTTGTTGTATTCTCTGTCCTCTATCTCATTTCCAAAGATGTCACACTGACCTTTTGTAGGTCTCCATCCATCTCCGATATTTAAAGTGATGTTTATAACCTTGAACGGAGCAAGGAAACCATCCTCTATACCCTGCTTTAAGCTATATGTATAGACAGGATCTCCGAAGTAATCAATATTTGAAACAGTCTCACTCTCTTTAGGAGTAGCAGTCATACCAATTTGTGTAGCACAATTAAAGTATTCGAGAACCTTACGCCAGTTGCTGTCCTCCTTGGCACTTCCTCTATGGCACTCATCAACTATAATAAGGTCAAAATAACCAGCAGGAATCTGTCTAAAATGCTCTTCATCATTCTGTCCAACCATCTGATGATACAGGGCAAAGTTAACCTCATGAGACTGTATCTTGTTCAGACAGTCCTTATCAGAAAAGTCCACTTTGTATATTGTTTTCTCTAATGGAGCAAAATCCTGAAGAATACTCTGATCTACAAGAATATTTCTGTCTGCAAGATAAAGAATTCTCTTCTTCACATCAGAGCGAAGTAATCTGTATACAATCTGGAAAGCAGTATATGTCTTACCTGTTCCTGTTGCCATAACAAGAAG
>DFKO01000230.1 GCA_002373855.1 Lachnospiraceae bacterium UBA3643 | reverse complement strand
CGAGTCGGACAGATCCTCATAGAGCAGGGATACGTATCTGAGAGACAGATGCTCACAGCTCTTGCAGACAGACTGCAGACGAGCCTCATAGATGTATCAACATATCCTGTTGAGGAAGAGGCCGTTAATACCATCCCGGTACAGATGGCCCAGCAGTATACGGCTCTGCCGGTATCCATACATGACGGTATACTGACGGTAGCTCTGAATGATCCCCTTAACCTTTATGCGATAGAGGATATCAGGCAGACGACAGGTATGAGTATCAATACCATCCTGGCCGAACTCGAGCCCTTAAAGAAAGCCATCACATATCATTACGCTGCCGTAAAGGCCCGCCAGGCTGCAGCCAATGCCAGCGTAAATGCATCGACAAGCGAGACCCAGGAAGTCATCATTGATGCAGGAGTCAGCGCAGATGATGCCCCTATCATAAACCTCGTAAACTCACTGCTTGATAAGGCATATCAGGACGGTGCGTCCGATGTGCATATCGAGCCGTTTGAAAAGGAAGTACTCGTGCGTCTCAGAACAGACGGTGTGCTCATTAATTACATGACCCTCAATAAAAATGTACAGGGTGCGCTGGTTGCCCGTATCAAGATCATGGGCGAGCTTGATATAGCAGAGCGCCGCGTGCCTCAGGACGGTCACTTCCGTATCCGTATCAGAGATCAGATAGTAAACGTCCGTGTCAGCGTCATCCCCACAGTATTTGGCGAGAAGGTCGTAATGCGAATCCTCGCATCAAATTCAGACATCGACCGTAGCGAGACATTTGGTATGACTCCCGAGAATTATGAGAAGTTTGCCAAGATGCTTAAGTCTCCTAACGGACTTATTTATATTACAGGACCTACAGGTTCAGGTAAGACGACGACGCTTTACATGGCTCTCGGATCACTGTCCACAAAGCCTGTAAATATTTCGACTATCGAGGATCCCGTGGAGAAAAACCTGCCTCATCTGAATCAGATGCAGGTACATCCCAATGCCGGACTTACATTTGAGGTAGGCCTCCGTGCGTTGCTTCGTCAGGATCCCGATATCATAATGGTAGGTGAGACGAGAGACCCTGAGACAGCCGGTATATCACTCCGTGCAGCTATCACAGGTCACCTCGTGCTTTCAACCCTCCATACTAATGATGCTGTTTCTACAATAATCAGACTTGTCGATATGGGTGCAGAGCCTTATCTGCTCTCATCAGCGCTGGTAGGTTCCGTGGCGCAGAGACTTGTCAGAAAAGTATGCCCGTACTGCGGTCAGGTGACCGGGCTGGATGCTGCCGAAGTGGCATTTGTGGGAAGGGATATCCCCACGGCAAAGAGAGCGTGCGGATGTGCAAAATGTCATAATTCGGGATATCTCGGACGAATCGCAGTCCATGAGGTGCTCGTAGCTGATAAGAATGTCAGAAATATGATCACGGCAGGAGCAACAGCCGATGAGATCAGCCGTTATGCGATAGAAGCCCAGGGAATGGAGACCATCAAGCAGGCCGGAATCCGTCTGGTTGAAGAAGGTATCACCACCATGGAAGAACTTCAGAGGATTGCATATAACGACTAGCCTGATTTTGTTTCAGTTGCATGAAATACAATTAAACTAAATATTATTTGTTTTTTGAGACTTAACTTTTTTGTCACAAAGTCCGATAATATAATCAGTAGCGAAGAAAAAGGTCACGAACGGCCGAAATATTTTAAAGTAAAGGAGTACACGCATATGAAGAAGAATAATAACAAAGGTTTTACCCTCGTTGAGCTTATTGTAGTTCTCGTAATCCTCGCAATCCTTGCAGCTATCCTCGTACCTACATTACTTGGATACATTGACAGAGCAAGATCTGAGAAGGATTATTCAACAGCACAGTCAGTGAGAGTTGCAACTCAGGCTTATATTGACGAACTTTACGGTAAAGGCAAAGATACTGTTAAGGATACAGATGTTTTAACAACTGAAGGAAAGGCAGCAATTTTTAAGCTTGTCGGAACAACAAGTGATAACAAGATTGACGGTCAGAAGATAGATATAACAAGTCTTACAATTAAGGAGAATCAGATTACAGCCATTACCGTAACTATTACTCCTGATGGTGGTACAGCCAAAACTTACAAGTACGACTCAACAAAAAATGAATGGACAAATTAATTTAAATATTTGAATTTTAAACACACCGGCTTTGACCGGTGTGTTTTTTATGTGCAGATCTGTATCTGACAGTTATCATTCAGATAAAATATGATTTATGTATGGAACAGCGTTTACTGATTCATTATAATTTAGTGAGATATTCTGATATAAATTGAAAGGAATTTGATATATGTTTTACGTACCTGACGGAACAGAGAGATGCGGATTTTATGAATGTGAGGAATGCGGTAATCGTTTCCTCGATATACGTATAGCACCGACACTGGTGTGTCCATACTGCGGAGAGGAGCCGGATATGGAGATCGGGCCGGACGAGGAGATGCCGGACATGACTGAGCACGCCAGACTTTTACAGATGCTTGAGGGAGAGGATGTAGAAAAATACGACACACTCCTCAGTCTCGCTATTACAGGCGGAGACTACACCTGGATATAGTAATTATAATCCGTTCATGGTAAATGCTGACGGGC
>DFKO01000199.1 GCA_002373855.1 Lachnospiraceae bacterium UBA3643 | reverse complement strand
GTGGCTAATAATACTGTACCGTCTGTGTCTGTACGTGCGGAGATAATTACAGAAGAGGAAAAAGATATACTTAAGATCGAAATACCGATAAGCAGGACGGTGGTCTCCACAAGGTCGGGAAAGATGTTAAAGCGAAGATTGAAGGCCGATGGAACTCCTGAAGTTATCCCAATGTTTTCGTACGAAATAGTTACAAGATTGTCAGAATTAGCATTACTGGATTTTTCTGCCGGACCGTTAGCAGGAGCTTCTATTAACGATTTTGATTCTAATCAGAGAAGCAGATTAAGAAATATTATACAAACAAGGCCTGGAGGAGAAAAAAATCTTCTTGCATTAACAGATGATGAGCTAGATAAGGCACTGCGTTTTACAACAGAAGTAGATGGTAAAGTTTATCCTACAGTTACCGGGATGCTTATTTTAGGAAAAGAAAACCGAATAGCGGAGTTAATGCCTACTGTAAAAGCTTCTTTTCAGGTGTTGGAGGGAACAAAAGTTAGAATCAATACGGAGACATCAGCTCCTCTTCTTGAGGTGTTTGAAAAGTTCGAAACATATGCAGAAGCTTGGAATCCTGAACGAGAAGTTGAATATGGTTTATTTAGGGTTGCTGTGCCGGAATTCGACAAAGCAGCATTTCGTGAAGGATTGATTAATGCTTTTTGTCACAGAGATTATACCATGTTGGGAACTGTGAGGGTGCTGATCGATGATGAGGGAATGACTATAAGCAGCCCTGGTGGGTTTATTGATGGGGTGACATTAGAAAACTTGCTAACTGTCGAACCACATGGTAAAAACCCTGCACTTGCAGATGCATTAAAACGAATTGGACTTGCTGAAAAGACCGGACGCGGTATAGACCGTATATATGAGGGTTCTATTATATACGGAAGACCTTGGCCTGACTATTCTGAAACAACAAGCACGAATGTTAGGTTGTTCATTCAAAGAGCAAAAGCAGATGACACTTTTACAAAATTTATTGCAGATGAGCAAAATAGATTAGGAAAACCGTTGTCAATCTATGCTTTGATGATTCTTTCATTATTAAAGAATGAAAAACGACTTACGATAGAGCGCATCGCAAAAATGACTCATTTGGCAGAGGGTAAACTGCTGGGTGCTATAGAAAACTTGATTGAAGATGGACTTGTGGAAGGCGTAGGAAGTGGTAAATCAAGATCCTATATTCTTTCTGTGAAAGTGTATAAAGAAAACAATAGAAGTATTCAGTATGTGAGACAAACAGGTATAGATAAAGTTGCTTATCCTGAAATGATAATTAAGCTAGCTGGGGCGCAGGATGGATTTATTACTAAACAGGACGTGGCAGAACTTTTAAAGATAACTCCTGATCAGGCATATTCTGAAATAAAGAAGCTTGTCAGTGAAGGAAAGATATACAAGTACTGTGGCGGAAAATATACGAAGTATAAATTGAGGTAATGATTTTGACAGTAAGGTGGAATCATGGCTTGTCAGATAGTGGATATCTTATATAATGAAGGCCATCAAAACATATTAAACTATATTCAGAACAGTAATGAAAGGCTGCTGTAGATACAGCAACGGAGGACTTTGAAAACAGACTTGAAGAAATTCTGGACTGATTTAAAGACTACCTCACACCCCCCGATTTCATCTCTCTCTTACGGTCATACATGAGGCTGTCGGCCCGTCTGAATACTTCGTCGGCACTCTTATCTTCACCTGGTTTAAAATAAGTATATCCTATGGCAGCAGAGACCTTCTCCCAGGCGGGGAGGTCATTGTTGCCGATATTCTCTGAAATCTCACGGTTAAACTTTTTCACCAGGTCATCGATGTTATCATAATCACCGTTTTTTAATACTATGGCAAACTCATCGCCGCCTATACGAAATACAGGTGAGTGACCGAATATAAAGCAGATGATACGGCAGAGTTTTCTGATGGCAATATCACCTTTCTCGTGGCCGTGTACATCGTTGATGGTTTTTAAGTAATTAAGGTCAACCATGGCGATACCGAATCTCGCGTTGCCCTGTTTGATATCTGTATTGAGCTGCTCGAGCATGTCATCGTAAGCCCTCTTGTTACGGATGCCGGTGAGGGCGTCACGGTTTGCTATCTCACCCATGCGGTTTGCTTCTTCTTTTGATGTGATGAGTTCCTGCCTTGTGGTGATGAGCTTTGAGTAGTAATCGTTTATATCACTTTCCATTTTTTTCATGGAATCGGACAGTACACCTATCTCGTCATGATTGGTAATCTTTAAATCTGAAAAGTCGTGGCGGAGGATTGTATTGTCACTGTTACAGTAGTTTGCCGCAGTGTCCGACAGCATCTTTATGGGCTTTACGATAAAGCGGTTCATCAGAATGTAACCGATGATGCATACTACAACTGAAAGTACTGCGAGGATTCCCACGAATAGCAGTATGATATTTATCTGGTCCTCGCGTATCTGGTTCATATCCACATCGACGCACAGGTAACAGATGACTTCGTTATCGCTGCTGTATACAGGCACACCTACTGTAAGGAGCCAGCCGTACATCTCGGAATTGTTTATGTATGCGGGATATCCTACGGTAGGATCCTTTATGGTATTTTGTGTCTCCTCGCTGTCCATATCATACTGGTCAAAACTGCCCGGAGGACATGAATCATCATCATCCGCATCAGCAAGATAGATGGCGGCCATTGAGGGTACATCAAAGTAATTAAGATAAATACAGTCTACATTATTCTGATTCTGAATGAGCTTCATCTGATCCCTAAGGTGAATAAACTCCGGCATCTCCCGCACAGAGTCAAAGAGAGCGGTGTAATCATCATATCCCGGATTTTCCCAGTTTTCCGTATTAAGACGCTTGTCTTCGTCAACAGACATATAAATATCCATGACTGCCTCACGCAGAGTCATGACTTCTTCGGGATCTAAGGTGACGGTAACTGTATTGGCAAGTTCTGTAGAGTGAGTCAGATATGCATCATTTACCATTCTGGTTATTATATTTTTACATGTGATAATAGCCACCAGACTGAAAGCCAGTGACATCGCTATTATGAAAGAAATAGCTTTATTTCTGAGCGAAAACTTCATTCAATTTCTCCCTGAACTTTTATACCTTAATATAGTATGTGGGAAATAACAAACCCACAACCAAACTTAATCATAATTTTATCAAATAATATCATAATAATCGAGTATAATCGGTTATTCATATTTGATATATGCAAAATCCGAGCGATATGCTAAAATAAAAAACTATGTGGATTAATGGACACATATACAAGGTTAGGAAGGTAAGAAAAGATGTTTAAGATTTTGAAGGCAAAACAGCTTAATGAAGTGATTTACCTTATGGAAGTGGAGGCACCCCGTGTAGCTTCTCACTGTCTTCCGGGACAGTTTGTCATCGTAAGAACCGATGAGGATAGCGAGCGTATACCTCTCACCATCTGCGATTATGACAGGGAAAAGGGTACCATCACCATCGTGTTCCAGACAGTAGGAGCAGGTACACAGATTATGTCTGCCCTTAAAGAAGGAGATTCGTTTGCGGATTTCGTAGGACCTTTAGGATGTCCCTCGGAATTTTGCAAGGAACCTATAGATGAGCTTAAGAAAAAGAATATAGTATTTATCGCCGGCGGTGTAGGTACGGCACCTGTTTATCCTCAGGTTAAATGGCTCAAGGAGCGGGGGGTAGATGCAGATGTGATCGTCGGAGCCAAGACTAAAGATATCCTTATATTAGAGGAAGAGATGAGAGCGGTTGCAGGCGACCATCTTTATATCACTACAGATGACGGTTCATACTGCCACAGCGGTATGGTTACGACGATGCTTGAGGATCTTGTTAAAGAGGGCAAGAAATACGATGTGTGTGTTGCCATCGGTCCCATGATCATGATGA
>DFKO01000128.1 GCA_002373855.1 Lachnospiraceae bacterium UBA3643 | reverse complement strand
ATATCATCAGGATAGCTATTATAGGTTGGTTCCTCCATAACTGCTCCGCAGGAATAAGCGCCAAATGCAACCATGGCAATTATGATCAAGGGTATTAAGATTCTTTTAATCATGTTATTTTCCCTCCCTTAAAATGTTATTTATTATAAACACGTTCTCCAAAGATGCTGCTACCTACTCTGATATATGAGGCGCCTTCCTCTGTTGCAACCTCATAATCTCCGCTCATGCCCATTGACAACACGGGTTCGCCTTTTATATATTCTCTCGCTCTGCCATAAGCAAAATCATGAAGCGTCTTAAAATACTGTCTGTTTGATTCCGCGTCAGGTGTATAAGGGGCAATAGTCATAAGACCGCAGAGTTCTATGCCGGGCAGCGGCGCGATTTCTTTTATCATCTCAAGGTTGGCATCAAGATCAGACGTACCAAACTTGCTTTCCTCGCCTGCAACATTTATCTCGCACAGTATCTTTGTGACAATATCTTTTTTTACAGATTCCTTGCTTATCTCTTTTGCGAGTTTTACGGAATCTACACTGTGTATCATAAATACTTTGCCTGCAAGATATTTGACTTTATTTGTCTGAAGATGACCTATCATATGCCATCTGATATCCTTTGGCATCTTTTCTATTTTGTCTGTCAGTTCATTAACATAGTTTTCGCCAAAGTCCCTGACACCGTGATTATAAGCTTCCATCAGGTCTTCTACAGGCTTGGTCTTGCTGACGGCAACCAAAATTACATCATCTTCATTTCTGCCGGCTCTTACGGCGGCTGCCTTCATTTTCTGAGTTATCTTATCAATATTTTCGCTTATGTTATTCATAAATGAAATCATCCTCATCTACGGAACCCGAATCAAGTACGATGAAATCATACTGCTTTATTCCGTAGGTCTGTCCTTTCTCTACTATGGCATATTCCTCATTCTGATACAAGATGGATACCTTTCTGAAATCGGCATATCCCATATTTATATTATATACGCCGACGAGCTCGCCTTTCTTGGCTACGGCGTATTCCTCCTGTCCGGAATCCTTTAAGAGGTAATCTCCTATCTGAAGGGCTTCATCATTTACGTAATAATATCCGTCTATCTCATCGTATATATGGAGAGATACGGTCTCTGACGAAAGGGTACCGTCCTCCTTAAAGGTTTTTCTGATGAAATAATAGCTGTCCTCGCCGCTTTCATAAAGGGCATAGTCTGTAGGCACGAGATAAAACTCTTTATGTACAAGGGAGGATAAAGGAATCTTTAACCCTGTCTCCTCCTGGGTGATTATTTCTATCTCGATAAATCTCTCTGTCGCATACGCGGGCAGGGAATTGTTTAACGAAATGATTCCGAAAAACTCCGTACCGTTTTGAACTATCTCGATGGGAGCGGTTATCTCTCTTCTGTCTTCAAGGAATCTGACTGTTACAAATCCTTCTGCCTCAAGCTCCTTTGCTCTCTCTTCAGTCAGCTGTATGGCCAGCTGCCAGTCATCGCTTGTGATCAGTTTATATGTATCTGCACCCTGATCAACCAGGGACGTGGATATCAGCTGCTTTTTTTCATAAGTATCTTTATTAAACAGCTCTGAGCTTAGACCGTTTACGGACACGGATTCATATCCGTCAGTATTATAAACAACATACCCTGTCTCATCGGCATATATCATCTTTATTGAGTCCGACGAGCTGTTTATCTGTCTGATCTGATCCAGCATATTTACATTGGCCAGTTTGAGTACCATGCCGTCTATGCTGTACATAAAATCATATGTCTTGCCAAAGTTTTCGCTGTCATACCCTGCACAGAAATTTATTATCTCTTTGCGCAGATCAGCCAGGTCTTCATTGGTGAGGGAATTCTGGCCGCCACCGGGTGCAATGAGGTCGCTGATGGCTCCGCTCTGATCGATGGTATAAATGAGGTCGCCTATACCGACGTGCTCGGCCTCCCTTGCAAAATAATCGATATATCCTGTCTCGGGAGCATATTTAACCTCTTCCTCTCTGATAGCCAGGGCCTCATATACATTGGTCTTGGCAAGTGATCCTGCTATGACTTCATATCTGTATATCTTTTCCTTGCCTATATATACAAAAATATTATAGACAATATAAGCCAGAAATAAAAAAGCAACAATTATACCTATATTCACTTTTGACAGACGGACTTTCTGTTCTCCTGCCATATCTCTATCCGTTAATTAATAATATCATTACAAAGCTGGTTCATCGTACTGTAGAGGTCCGGTTCATCCGCCGCTCCCATTACTACAGTTATATACGGATTACCGCTGTTATCCTTTGCATAAAGGAGTATACATTTACCTGCTGCAGTGGTCGTACCTGTTTTGCCGCCTATTATGGCCACATTATTGGGGGAGCTGTACTCACCGGTCAGATATTTGTTGGTCGTAATTACGGTCCTGGTGGTAAACTCTCCGCCCGAGGTGTATGTACAAGTATATTCTTCTGTGTTTATCGCATCGATAAATTCCTGATGTTTTATACATTCGTTAAAGATCAGATACAGATCATAAGCTGTTGTATAATGATCCGAATCTGTGAGACCCATACAGTTTGAGAAATGGGTATTTGTACATCCAAGCTCCTCGGCCCTTGCATTCATCAGATCAACAAATTCAGTCTCCGTGCCACATATACTTTTGGCAAATGCCAGGGCACAGTCATTACCGGAGTATATCAGCATGACGTTAAAGAGATCTCTGGCTCCGATGATATCGCCCTCATTTAATTTAAAAAGCTGGACTCCGCTCTCACTGATGGTCACATCGGGGACTGTAATATTTTCATCGAGGTTCATATTCTCGAGAATGATTAATGCAGTCATGATCTTTGTGATGGATGCGGGATTCACTCTTTCAGTCGCGTTGTATGAATAAAGAACACTTAATGAATTGATATCATAAACAGCGGCCGAATATATGCCTGTATAATTGATTGATGATGTATCTGTAATATTTGAATCCGCAGCGCATAAATCCTCTGCAAACATCTTTACAGTCTGCTCATCCCCCTGTACACCGAATGTATAATTAGTGTCATTTGAGAGCATGCCATAAGGCACGGCAGGATCTGTATTGCCGCAGCCAAATAATAATACAGAAACAAGAAATATCAGAATTGTATACTTTTTACTTGAACATCTCACGCCATTCAAGCTCCCCTCTGTCGAGTGCTTTTATCAAAAGTTCTGCCGTAGCGAGATTTGTAGCGAATGGAATATTATGGGCGTCGCAGAGTCTGGCGATACTGTTTATATCCATTTCATGAGACTTTGGAGCAAGAGGATCACGTAAGAATATAACCATATCTATCTGATTATGCTCTATCTGAACACCTATCTGCTGTTCTCCGCCAAGGTTACCTGCGAGATATTTATGAATCTTCAGATTAGTTACCTCCTCAATGAGTCGTCCGGTCGTACCGGTAGCATAAATATCATGTTTTGCAAAAATCTGTCTGTAAGCGATACAGAAGTTCTGCATAAGTTTTTTCTTGGCATCATGCGCAATAAGTGCGATGTTCATTTAATTTCATCTCCGTTTCTTAGATTAATAGAGTCCCTTGGGATATGTACGCTGCAGTCCCACATTGAGGACAAATCCCATTCCTATATACAGCGATACAAGACTGGTGAGTCCGTAGCTGACAAATGGCAGAGGCAGTCCTGTATTTGGCATCAGGCCTGTAGCCACCGATATATTTATAAAACTCTGAAACAATACGAGACCGCCCATTCCGGCACATATTATCCGGCCTGCCAGGTCTTTAGCGAACCTGCCGACAGAGAAACATTCAAGGGCTATCAGAACCTCCAGTATGATAAATACACTGCAGCCTATAAATCCCATATCCTCTCCGATTATCGCAAAGATAAAGTCCGTCTGGGGCTCGGAAATATAATTACCGTTTTTTACGGTATCCGGGTCATCGTTATTTAAACCTTTACCAAGGAGCATGCCGGAGCCAATGGCTATCTTGGAGTTATCCTGCTGATATGCGGCTCCAAGCTTGTATTTATCAGGATATATCCATGCCAGGATACGTTCCTGCTGATAATCTTTTATAATCGTCTGTTCGGGCTGAACCACGAGAAAGAGTCCGATTAGTACTATAGGTGCCATCACTGCGATCAGTCCTATGATTATCTTTTTGCTGACTCCTCCGATAAACATTATTATTGCAAACAATATGAGCAGTACGATACTGGTTGACAGATCGGGCTGCTTGATAATGAGTACCCAGGGAGGCAAAATCAGTAATACACATGCTGCAAGACGACCTAAAGTATTAAGTTTCTCCTCGTTTTTCATTATAAACTGAGCATAAAAAAGTATCAATAAAATTTTGGCCGTCTCCGATGGCTGAAACCTGATGCCGGCTATCTCAATCCAGCGCTGTGCATTGTTTGAAGACGTACCGATCAGCTGGACCAGGATAAGCAATACAAGGTTTCCGAAATACATCAGCCAGTTAAGCTTTAGCAGCGACGAGTAGTTAAAAAACGAAATGAGCACCATAAGAAACAGTCCCAGCAAAAAACCAACTATCTGCTTTGTCTGAACCGCCTCTTTTGCCGAACCGATGACAAGTATACCCATGATAGTCGTAGTCATGAGTAAAAAGATCAGCTTTATATCATATTGTCTGAAATCAAAATTTTTGTTCATTTGATTATTTATCTGCTTATTCTGTCATTTAGTCTGTCCATCAGTTCTTTTGAGTACGGACTTACTACCACTCTCTTATTTTCCGTATATGCCACAGACGGTGCCAGTTTTATCCTGTTTCCCCAGAAACTCTTTTTCTCTAGATTGTATTTAACTGTGCCGATATAGAGCTCCTCAGGAGACATCTCAAGGGCCATCACTATCTTTGATTCATCGGCTTTTGATATTTTTTCTGATGTACCTGCGTACGCTTCACCGTATAGTCCGCCGAAAATATAAATATTGCCGGCAGATATGATGCTGCATCCCGGATTGACATCTCCTATCACCACGATATCTTTGGATGACCTGAGTACCTGGCCGTCCTTGACTGTGCCCCTATAATATAAGAGGTCATTCTGGTCAAGTATATCATCGACGATCCTTATGGCTGATGCAAAAGTGCTGTCTTTTTCCTCATCATCTTCAAGGACACACGCGATCTTAATATCGCAGGAGCCGGTAATTGCATCACACAGTTCCATCTCCCGGTCTACTGTAAGGTCTATCCCCTGAAATCTCACGCTCATAAGGGATGAACCGAAAAATTTTCTTGACTGGGTAAACTTTTCCTTTACTGCCTCAAGAGCTTCCTCGTACGAAATACCGTTTTCAAATATAACAAGGAGTCCGCTGTTATACCCTTTTACTTTTACTTTTTCCATAAATGATTCCTTTTAATCGGTTCCAATCACACCTCCTGATGTATCGGTTGCCTCTCCGTTCAAAAGGTCCTCCTCATCAGTCAGTCCAAAGTAATATTTATATACATCAACCGCCATCTGGGCCGGATAATCCGATGTATATCCGTTTGCGATACGTATCGCGAGTGCCATGGTCGGGTTATCATAAGGCGCATATCCTATGAAAAGCGCATGGTTAGGTTTGTTGGTTGCCTCCTGGGCGGTACCGGTCTTGCCTGCTGTTGCGAGATCCAAATCATTAAAATAAGCCTTTTTAAGTACTACGCCCCTCATGCCTGAATGTAACGCATACCAGAGATCATCAGGGAGCTCAATGGTATTTCTGATATCAGGTGCGTATGTATATATCTGATCTCCGTAAGCGTTTCTGATCTCATATATAAGACTTAAATTAAATACCGTGCCTGAGTTGGCAATGGCAGTGCAGTATCTTGCCAGGGCCACTGTGGTATATGAGTTTGTACCCTGTCCTATGGCCGATGCTACGGGATATTCCGTAGATACGGAAGGGTCCGATTCAGTGATCTCCACACCGGATTTTTCCGATAAACCAAACATATCCGCATACTTGGCCAGTCTGTCTATACCGTACTGATTTGAATATACATTGCCGTCAAGAGCCAGTCTGTATCCCACTTCATAAAAGAAACAGTTGCAGGAATTGGTTATGGCTCCCGAGAGTCCGAGGGAGCCGTGAGCTCCCGGATAAATCCAGCACTTATGAACAGTATCCGTCAGTTTAGTAAACGATCCTGTACACTGAATGGTTGAAGTGGTTGATATCACGCCTTCCATCACACCTGCTGTACCGGCCAGCATCTTAAATGTTGATCCGGGCGCTGTCCTCTGCTGTGTTGCATAATTCCAGAGAGGTTTGGACAGATCTGCGTTTAATTCAGCCAGATATGATGAATCCGCCGAGTTTGCCAATTTATTATTGTCATATCCGGGATATGATACAAGGGCAAGTACCTCGCCTGTATTTGTATCGGTTATAACTACTGAGCCGGAGCATGGCTCAAGCCCCAGCTGGGCCGGAGTGATCTGCAGTGTACGGATCAGTTCCGTCATGAAATCATAGCTGGATATCACACCGTTTTTAAGATTATTTATATCACTCTCACTTGATGTGATGACATCCTGCTCCCAGAGGATTACCAGTATCTGCCTCGGATATATAGTGTCATTCTGGATGAGATATTTGATCATCTTTTTATGAAATCCCGGATTAATCTCAAGCTTGGCTATTATATAATCTACTACTGCGCTGTATATCTCCGATGAATCGGCATACTCATTTTCGATGGCAAGCTTTCCTATATCGATCCATTCCATGGCTATACAGTAGTTTAAATATTCTTTTAGGCTGATGGTCTCGTTTATCTTCCAGTCTATATATGTCTGATCCGATGTATCGATTTTGTCATTTAAAATGAGACCGTAGTTGGCCGACGAAAGCATGGTCACTATATAGCTCTCGTAAACCTGATATTCCTGACTTAAATTATTATAGGCAGTACCTGTCGTCGTCAGTTCGTCCCTGATTTTTTCAAGGACCACATCCTGCTTGGCCAGGAATGATGCATATACTTCCTTTTCCGTATCGGATGCATAATCCTTGGACATATGATTAAAATCAATGACATTATTGTTAAATAATGCAAAATACACATCGTATATCGGGATAAGAGGATTTCGGCCCTCGTCATCCACAGTCTTGACATTTCTTATCTTGTTTAACAGTATACCTGCTATCTTCTGCTCTACCAGGGTGTACATGGCTTTCTGGAGGTCTGAATCTATAGTGAGATATACATCATTGCCGGCAACCGGTATCTGCTCATTTAAAACTTCCGTAATACGTCCCAGTGAGTCGACATTTACAGTCTGGAGACCTTTTATACCCTGGAGGGATGTCTCCATCGAATATTCGATACCTGTCTTGCCCACCACGTCATTAGTGGTATAGTTGTCGCTTACTGATGAGTAATAATCATATTCCGTCGGAGATATCCGGCCTACATAACCGATGATAGGCGAGAAATATACAGGATCGTTATATCTGCGGACTGTTGTCTCCTCGATATTTACGCCGGGTAGGATATCGCTGTTTTCCATTATAGCTGCCACTGTTTTATCGGTTATCTGGCTGCTGACTGTGATAGAGATATATTTCTGATATGTATTTTGTGCCAGATTATATCTGACACGGACAATATCCAGTAGCTCTTCTTTGGAATATCCCATACCGAGTACAAATATATCCTCACCTTCTGTATTTTGCAGGTATCCGCCTACGCCAAATTTATCCTCCCCTGCCAGATAATTGATGACATCGTCAGGATTAGACGTTTTTTCGGAATAAAGCAGATCGGAAGTATACTTATGATCATATACATCAGCAAGGAATCGCAGCAGTGCGGAATCCTCAACAGAATATACAAAGTTGCCCTCTTCATCTATATAAATGCTGAACTCACATTCTATATCATCACCGTTTTCTTTAATGATCCGGTTCATATTGTAGATGATCGTATTTAATTTCTCATTCTTACCATTACCCGACTCTACGGTATCATTTAATGTTACCGAATATGCCAGATCGTTATATGCAAGGAGTACTCCGTTTCTGTCATAAATATTTCCTCTGGCAGCCTGGGTCTTTAATTCCTTTTCAATCGACAGGCTGAAATTGTTCTGATAATTTTCTCCTTCTACAATCTGTAGAATAAAAATACGGCGCATCAAAACAGCTGTAATAATTACAGCAAATATATAGAGCAGGAAAAAACGGTCTGATATGAAATTTAAAAATTTTTCTTTCAGATCAAAAAACATCTTCTTCTTTTTGGGTAATTATCGGCTCATTAATCAGTTTGTCCTCAATGATCATAATGAGTGGATAAACAATAATGCTAATAAATACTGTATAAATAAATTCAGGTACGATTATCTTTGTCAGATAATACAGAAAATTGAAATGGCCTTTAAGCAGAAACTTAAGTCCGTAAGTAACTATCGAAAAAATAATATCGGATAAACCTATACATATGATGGGAAGTTTAACCTTGTCATCAATATACAGCCTGTTTAAACATCCGTTAAAAAATCCAAGATACATATAAATCAGTGAATTAAAGCCAAGGAAACCCGAGAACATCAGATCGACAGCCAGACCACACAAAAATCCTGTTATGATACCCGAGGACTCGCCTCTTAAAAATCCGTATGAACATACGAGTATCAGAATCAGATTGGGGACTACATCATTAAAGGCAAGATGATGAAAAACACTTGTCTGTAATATAAATAAAATAAAGAATGTTATTATCGAAATAAAAGTCTTTTTCATGTATCAATAATCAAGCTGCTCTTTAAGCGTCGTGATCACGAGCACTTCCGAGAGATTTGAAAAATCAACAACAGGACTGATGGTACCCGATTTTGTAATATGGTTTGTATCGGGAGTAATAGTCGCTATATAACCGATAAGGATGCCGGGAAGGTATTTGTCACTTATGTATGATGTGACGACCTTGTCTCCCATAGCCGCATCACCTGCCGTATCAACAAGCTGGGAAAAACCGATATATCCCTGATCGTAAAGTCTTAAATCTCCGGAGACGATCAGGTTGCACTGATTATGAAGTATCATACCGCTTACATGGGCATCATCTTCTATTATAGATACAACCTGGGCCCAGTTAGTACCCACCTGAGATATCCTGCCAACCAGACCGTTACCGGCTATGACATTCATATCTACCATGATACCGTCATCAGAACCTTTATCAATGATAAAAGTACTGAACCAGTTACTGGTATCCCATGAAACAACTCTGGCTCCTACTTTGGGATACTCTGAATATGAGGCATCCAGTTCATATAACTTACGGAGTTCGAGGAGTTCATATTCATCCTGGTAAAGCAAGGTGTTTTCCTCTTCGAGCTCCGATATCTGCTGTTTTAAGAGTTCGTTTTCGGCCCTTAATTCTTCGATGGTCTGCTTTTTTTCTGTCACTTTGTTTAACGTATCCGTTACAGCTACAACGCCTTTTTGAAAAGGCAGTATTATGCCACCGAATGTATTTCGTATAAAACTGTCAGGGATAAAACCGGAAAAAGAAAGTCCCATAACAATAAGACTTATAAAAGTAAATATAAGCAGTATATATGTGCTGGGTATTTTTGCTTTTTCAGGTCTCTTTTTGACTAAAGGCATCTCTTATTCCTCTACACTGAAAGCAAGGGATGCATATTTCTTGTTCTTAATGATGGTTGCGAGTCCTTTGATGACTGTTGCCATAGGCTCGTCTGCCATATTTACATTTAGTCCCGTAGCATCACCGAGCATACCTGCAAAGTAATCTATCTGGGATGCTCCGCCGGTTAAGTAAATACCGTTTCTGTAAATATCGGCACCAAGCTCAGGGGGAGTACGTTCCAGGATACTCTTTACATTTTCGATGATCTGCATAAATAACTCGTTTAGAGAATCATATACAAGGTCAAGAGATATTGCTTTCTCTACAGGCAGTCCCGATACGATATCTCTGCCGTATACTATTGCATCCTTACCGAGATTTTCCATATCACGGATTGCATACTTTACCTTTTCGGAGGTCTTTGATCCAATGACCAGACTGTACTCTTTTCTCACCGCATTCTTTATAGCTTCATCAAATTTATTACCGCCCGTTTTAAGGAGTCTCGAGACAACTATTCCTCCGAGGGACAGGATGCTTATCTCTGTAGTATCAAAGCCTATATCAACCACAAGAACTCCCTGGGATGTCTTTATGTCAATATCCATACCGAGACCGTCAGCCACGGCTTTTTCAACGACATATACATTCTGGGCCTTTATGCCCGCATTTTTTACAAGTTCATAAAAAGCACGTCTCTCAACATCTGTCACATCAGTTGGGACAGCTATATAATAATCGGCAGGCTTTATCTTTCCCTTAAAGAGATCATCGGCAAAATACTTCATAAGCATCTGCATATTACCGATATCGGCAATTACTCCATTTGTGAGCGGAAATGATATGTTGATATTTTCAGGTGCCTTTTCATACATCTCAAATGCAGAATCTCCGTATGCGAGGATATTGTCCCTGCCCTCAACTGCTATCATGTTCTTTTCCATGAAGTATGAATCATTATTGCCGTTGTAAAGTTTGATATTGCTTGTACCTAAATCTATACCAAAAGCATTCATAAAATATCTCCGTTAATAAAATATGCATTTTAGTTTATCATGTAAAATATGATTTATTAATCATTTTTTTGTAACAATTTATTAACATAATTTTTATACATATACTCTGCAGTCTCGTAAGCGTTGTTAAAACTGCTTCTGTCAATAAATATTACATTTTTCTCTCTCCTCAGCCATGTCTCTTGACGCTTTGCATAATGTCTGCTGTTTAATTTGATGTTACTGACAGCTTCCTTTAGGGAAACGGTTCCGTCATAATATTCAAACATCTCCCTGTAGCCGATGGCTTCCCGTGCAGTCTTTGAAAGAGTATCTTTTATTTTATACAGTTCCTCAGTCTCTTTTAAAAGACCGTTATCCATCATGATATCGACTCTTTTATCAATCCTCTCATAGAGAATCTCCCTGGGCCATGTAAGAGCAAAATATAAATAATCATATGGTGACTCCTTTGCTCTCTCAGCCTCGTTATGATCTGATATTTTATTGCCTGTCATCCTGAAATATTCAATGGCACGGATAACACGTTTTACATTATTTTCATGGATTTCATCTGCGCTTTCAGGATCAACGCTTTTTAGTATATCATGAAGGGCTGTTTTGCCGTTATTTTCATAATATTCATTAAGCTCAGCCCTGATGCTATCGTCCGCTCCCGCATCTTTGTTGAAATCAATATCATAAAGGACAGCCTGAATATAAAAGCCCGTACCGCCTGTGATAACAGGTACTTTTAAGTTTGTATATATCTCATCAATCGCCTTACATGCCATCTCCTTAAAATCAGAGACGCTGTATTCGCTTGATGGATCGAGGATATCAATGCCGTAGTGTTTTATCCCGGCCATCTCTTTTTCAGATACCTTGGCCGTGCCGATATCCATTTTTCTGTACGCCTGCATAGAATCAGCAGATATTACAGAGCCGTTTATCATTTTGGCAAGACTTACTGCTGTATCCGATTTTCCCGATGCAGTCGGTCCACCGACTATTATTAAAGGTTTGTTCATGTTTTAATCAACTATTCTCTTGAATTTTTTCTCAAGTTCAGTCCTTGTCATGGAAAAGATCGTAGGTCTGCCGTGGGGACAGTGATACGGATTATCGCATGCCAGCAGCTCATCTATAAGAGTATGTATCTCATCGTCGGTTAAGGGATCTCCGCCTTTGACAGATGCCTTGCATGCCATGGTTGCAATGTTTGACAAAATATCTTTTGGCGCTGTTTTGCCCTGATTGTTTGATAATTCGTTTAAAAGAGACATAAAGAGCTGTTTGGGCTCGTTAAAATAAAGTTCGTGAGGGATTCCCCGCAGTGCTATCTCGTAGCCGCCTGCTTCATCACATATAAAACCGATTTTTTCAAAGTGCTCCCTGTTTTCTTCAAATACAGTATATTCCGAGCCTGATAAAGATACGACAATAGGCGGCATCAGCAGCTGGCTGTGTTTTTCATCCTTTAACATACGCTTCATGATCCGCTCATAATTTACTTTTTCATGGGCAGCATGCTGATCTATAAAATAGACGCTGTCAGAATACTGTATGATCCAGTATGTATCAAATATCTGACCTATGATCCTGTATCTTGATGCGGCCTTTCTCGAGAGTACTCTATCCTCTTTTTCGATAAAAGTCATCTGCTGAAAAGCCGGTGTCATGGGCTTTCTTTGAGATTCTGTTTCTGCCCCGGCCGTTTTGTTTTCCGTATATTCAGGGCTTTCTGTTATTACAGGCTCGTCTCCGGGGCCATCAAAATCAATAGCAAAGATATCGCCGTGAGTTTTTAAAGGCTCTTTGCTGTCAGCATTTTTTTCATTTTCTTCTTCAAGTCTGACCTTTTCAAAAAATTCAGGTGTATGAACTTTTTCTGTTTTATCTTTATCTGCTTCCTTATCAAGCTTGACATTGGCGATCATCTCATGATCATGGAGAGCCTGTGCTACGGCTTTTGATACAAAATCAAATATTTTGTTGCCATCAAAAAATCTGACTTCCAGTTTTGCGGGATGTACATTTACATCAAGTTCTTCTGTATCAAGATCTATATGAAGGACACAGAAAGGAAATTTGTGCTGCATCAGATATTCTTTATAGCCTTCTTCAATGCCGTTAGTAATATCAGGATTTTTTACATATCTGTTATTTATAAAATACGTCTCCTGATTTCTTGAGGCTCTGTTTTCAGATGGCGTACCAAGATATCCGTAGATATGTCCGATTTCATCTTTATAATCAATCGGTACCAGCTCACTGCTTGTCTCTTTGCCGTATAATCTGTAGATCACTTCCTTTACATCTCCGCGGCCTGTTGTAGCTATGCGTTCCTTGCCGTTTGATATAAATCTGAATGCAACATCAGGTCTTGCCAGAGATAAATGCTGGATTACATCAAATACTGCACCTGTTTCACTTGTCTCTGTTTTTAAAAATTTAAGTCTGGCCGGAGTATTATAAAAAAGATTCCTGATGATGATAGTAGTACCGTCGGGAGCACCTATCTCTTCAACCGTTCCCATTTCACCGCCTTCAATATTTACATGGGAGCCCAGGAGATCTCCGGCTCTCTTTGTTGTCAGTTCGGTTTTTGACACCTGGGATATACTCGATAATGCCTCTCCGCGAAATCCCATTGAGAGCACAGCCGTCAGATCATCCGCAGTCTTTATCTTGCTGGTAGCATGGCGCATAAACGCCTTTGGTATATCATCCTTATATATACCGGATCCGTTATCGGTGACCCTTATCAGATCTTTTCCACCTGCTTTAATCTCGATGGTTATCTTGTCACTGCCTGCATCAAGGGCATTTTCAACAAGCTCCTTAACTACACTTGAAGGCCTTTCAACAACCTCTCCGGCAGCTATGAGATTTATTGTGTCATTATCAAGAATATTAATTATACTCATCAGCCCTGCCACCTGTTATTTAATTTGTTTTGCATTTTATAAAGAGTATTCAAGGCATCAAGAGGTGTCATGTTGGATACATCAAGATTTTTAAGTTCATCGATTATATCCTCATCTTTAACCGTATCAAAAAATGACATCTGGCCCATATCCACCTCATCTATTCTCACGGGTTTGTGAGCTTTCTCAGACTTATTACCCACTTCAATCGACTGAAGAGTCTCGGTGATATCATTTTCCGCCAGTGTCGAGAGTATTTCTTTTGCTCTGTCTATTACTATATCAGGTACGCCGGCCAGTTTGGCTACCTGTACACCGTAGCTCTTGTCGGCGCCGCCTTTTATTATCTTTCTTAAGAATACTATATCGTCTCCTTTTTCCTTAACGGCGATACAGTAGTTATTTACATTATCGATCTTGCCCTCAAGTTCCGTGAGCTCGTGATAATGGGTTGCAAACAGTGTCTTGGCACCGAGAAGCTTTTTGTTTGATATATGCTCAACGACGGCCCAGGCAATGGACAGACCGTCGTATGTAGATGTACCCCGGCCTATTTCATCTAAAATAATGAGTGAAGATGAAGTGGCATTTCTGAGTATATTGGCTACCTCCGTCATCTCAACCATAAATGTTGACTGACCGGATGACAGATCGTCAGAAGCCCCGACTCTCGTAAATATCCTGTCGGTAATGCATATATCAGCACTCTTTGCAGGTACAAAGCATCCCATCTGAGCCATGAGGACTATTATGGCGCTCTGTCTCATATATGTTGATTTACCGGCCATATTGGGACCTGTGATGATATTTACACAATGTTTTTTGTTATCAAGATATGTATCATTATCGATAAACATATCTCCGCCAAGCATTTTCTCGACTACCGGATGACGGCCGCCCTTTATGTCTATTACGCCCTTTGTATTTATTACCGGTCTCACATAACCGTTTCTCTCTGATACAAGGGATAATGAAGCCAGTGCATCAAGGGCAGCTATTGCTTTTGCAGTCTTCTGAATGCGCTTTAAATTGAGTTCTATAGTATCCCTGATATTGCAGAATGCATCATATTCAAGGCCAAAGAGCTTATCCTCTGCATTTAATATCATATTTTCAAGCTCTTTTAATTTAGGAGTTGTAAAACGCTCAGCATTAACAAGAGTCTGCTTTCGGATATAATCATCCGGCACCATATCCTTGTTTGAATTGGTCACTTCAAGGTAATATCCGAATACTTTATTATATTTAATCTTAAGGTTTTTTATGCCTGTTCTGTTTCTCTCTTCTTCTTCAAGGTCAAAGAGCCACTGTTTACCCTCTGTCTTTGAACGCCTTAGCAGGTCAATATTTTCATCATAGCCTTCTTTTATAAATCCGCCTTCCTTTGATGAGAGGGGCGGCTCATCGATTATACTGTCTTCTATTAATCCGCATATATCTTCCAGTCCGTCTATCCCTTCATTTATGGATTTAAGGAGCTGACTGTCAAATCCTTTTAGCTGATCCTTAATCGGAGGCAGGATCTTTAATGATGTCTTAAATGCGATCATATCCCTGGGATTTATGCTGCGATACGAGATCTTGGTCAGTAATCGCTCCAGATCGTATATGGCTCCGAGATATTCTCTTATCTCATCCCTGTCCATGTTTTTATCGCACAGCTCCCCTATCGCATCCAGCCTTGAATTTATCTCATTAATATCAAGGAGAGGCTGCTCAGTGTAAAGGCGCAGTGTTCTCGCTCCCATGGCTGTCTTTGTCTTATCGAGCACCCATAGCAGGGAGCCTCTTTTATTCTTTTCCCTTAAGGTCTCCGTAAGCTCAAGATTTCTCCTGGTATATGAATCCAGGAGCATATATTTATTGTTAATATACGGTGTAATATGGGTAAGCTGCGACAGTGATATCATCTGGGTCTTGTTCAGATACTGCATGAGTGCACCGGAAGCTAAATTGCCCACTGTAAAATCAGCGAGCGAAAGTGCTGTCAGGGATCCGCATTTAAAATGCTCAAGAAGAGCTTTTTCACAGGCATGCTCATCAAAATAATGGGCCTCAAGAGAGGTAATGCAGATACCGAGTCTACTCTTTAAATCCTCAACATCAATACCACATATGGTAAATGCCTGATTACAGATGATCTCCGAGGGAGAAAATCTGATGATCTCATCATATAATTTCTGATTATCCTCTACTTCTGTTTCAAAAAAATCACCTGTAGTCACATCGGCAAATGCCAGGCCGACCCGGTTTTGCATATGCGCAATACAGCATATATAATTATTTTTTGAATTTTCCAGTACTTCGTTGGATGAGATAGTACCGGGAGTTACAATACGTATGACTTCTCTCTTTACGAGACCTTTTGCGAGTTTCGGGTCTTCAACCTGTTCGCATATAGCTGCCTTATAGCCTTTTTGAACCAGTCTGTATAAATAAGTATCTGCCGCATGAAAAGGAACACCGCACATAGGCGCCCTCTCATCGAGACCACAACTTTTACCTGTAAGGGTGAGCTCCAGTTCTTTGCTGGCTATATATGCATCATCAAAAAAGAGTTCATAAAAATCTCCGAGACGATAAAAAAGAATACAGTCACTGTACTCTTTTTTTGTATTTACATACAACTGCATCATCGGAGATAACTTATCGTAATCAACCTCATTTAGAGTCATATCATTTCACCTATATAATAAAATCCTTTATTTTCAGACAGTTTTACATTTACAAGAGTGCCAATCAGGTTTCTGTCACCCTTAAAATGCACAAGCAGATTGTTGCTCATACGGCCTGTGACAAAAGATTC
>DFKO01000175.1 GCA_002373855.1 Lachnospiraceae bacterium UBA3643 | reverse complement strand
TGGCACCATACAGGAACGGCAGTCCATCCAGCTGCATCTTTAAAGTAGGCTCACCTGAAAGAGGAAAACCCGTCAGGTAATCATATCCGAATATGGTATCTGTCGCCAGCAGTGTATTTACCGAATCCACTGTAAAATCTCCTGCCACATCCGGCATAAGCAGGATCAGTGCAAGAAATTCAATTGCCACCATAAACAGGATAACCCTGACTGCGTTTTTGTTGACTTTCTTTCTGATTCTGATATGATACAGAATCTCTCTCTGGCAGATTAACAGCGAGAGTATGAGTAGCAGAATCATTACCATACACAGTATTCTGACATAAGTCCCAAATGTAAATCCGGAATAATAACATATCAGAACAATTGCCTGGGAAATAATCATAAGAAAAAAAGTGCCGACAAGACATGTCTCGATAATCGATGTCTTATCGTCACAAAATAATTTCATAACCGTAAGTCCGGTAAAATATGCGATTGAAAGCATGAATATCGGAACTATAAATGCCATACAAATAAATAATCCTGTTTTAAATTATCCCGCAGACAATAAACGCTATCAACATACCGAGTATGCATCCCGCAAAGACCTGCATAGGAGTATGACCCACAAATATCTTGAGCTTCTCCTCTGCGCTCATCGGCTTTCCCATATCGTTAAACATCTCAATCATCTCATTGATGACGACTGCCTGCTTGCCTGTCTCGCGTCTGACCCCGAGAGCGTCATACATTACAACTATGGCAAGTATGAGAGCTATTGCAAAATATACTGAATCGCTTCCGTAATTAACAGCTATAGCCGTTGCAAGACTGCTGACTGTAGCAGAATGTGAACTGGGCATGCCTCCTGTTCCTATCAGTCTCTCAGCGTCAAATTTCCTTGTGACGATCAGGTGCAGTATTGTCTTTATAATCTGTGCCAGCAGCCAGCTCACAGCCGCGCATATAAGTGGCACATTTGTTACCAATCCCTCAAAAAAACTCATTTCTCCGACTCCAAATATTCTCTGATTGCGTCTTTCCAATCGGCAAACTCAAAATCTGTAGTTTGTCTGAACATATAATTGTCCAGAACTGAGTACGCCGGTCTCTTTGTTGGAGAGGGATACTGATCCGATGTGATATGTTTAACCACGGTCTTTACTCCGGCGAGTCTGTAAATCTCCTCAGTAAACTCTGCCCAGCTACATACACCTTCACATGTACCGTGGAATGTTCCGTAATTATCAGTAGGTACAAGCACACCTATTGCTTTTGCAAGTTCTTTTGCCGATGTAGGTGAACCGATCTGGTCTGCAACAACAGTTACTTCATCCCTTGTCTTTGCTGCTCCAAGCATTGTTCTGACAAAATTCTTTCCGTCACCGTAAAGCCATGCCGTCCTGATGATAAAGTAATGATTTGAGAAAGATTTTACAAAATTTTCTCCCGCAAGTTTCGTCCTGCCGTATGCCCCGATGGGACCTGTAGGATCTGTCTCTTTTCTGGGAGAGGGTTCATTACCCTCAAAAACATAATCCGTTGATATATGAACAAGCTTTGCTCCGTATTTTTCGGATACGATGGCCAGATTTCGCGGTCCGATTGCATTTACCTTGAATGCAATATCCTCTTTGGTCTCACAGGCATCCACATTTGTAAATGCTGCGCAGTTTATCACTGCGTAAGGACGCACTTTATCAAAGAATGTATCAAGGGCCTCAAGATCGGTGATGTCAAGATTATCAAATCCTTCTGCCGTATCTGTATTGACCAGTTCATATTCCGTGCTGTTTTTATAATAATCGTTTACTGCTCTTCCGAGCTGTCCGTTACATCCGGTAACTATTATTATCTTCATGTATATCCTCTCACATAAAGCCGGGGAGACGCCGAAAAACATCTCCCCGCAATTTAATTACTGATTATTTTACTGCAAGCCCAAGTCTGTTAAGAGCAGAGAACATCGCTCTGACTGAAGCTCTGGTAATGTTTGAGCTGACACCTACACCGTATGTAGTCTTGCCTGTCTCAACATCAAGCATATGAATATATGCTGCTGCCTGGGAATTGGATCCGCTCTGAAGAGCATGCTCTTCGTAGTCAAGAATCTTGATCTTTATTCCGAGATTCTCGATGAGTCCGAGCTTAACGGCATCAATAGGTCCGTTTCCGGCTGCCACAAATGTGTTTTCCTTATCATTGCAGGTATATGTGAGTGTAACTCTTGTATCGTACTCTGATTCTGTCTCGCCGGAAAGATCGTCAACTTTAAGTTTCTTAAAGTGATAAGGCTCTTTCTTCTGAAGATATTCTTTTCTGAATTCTTCCATGATCGTATCAGGTGAGACTTCTCCCTGCTTTTCGGATATTGCCTGTATGACATCGGCAAATTCTCTCTGCATTCCCTTGGGAAGCTTAAATCCGAAATATGTATCCATTACAAAGGCAACTCCGCCCTTGCCTGACTGGGAGTTGATACGAACGATAGGCTCATACTCCCTGCCTATATCTGCAGGATCTATAGGGAGATACGGCACCTGCCATATCTCGCTGTTTCTCTCTTTCATGGCCTTGATGCCCTTGTTTATGGCATCCTGATGAGATCCGGAGAAAGCTGTAAACACAAGTTTGCCGGCATAAGGATGTCTCGGGTGAATAGGGAGCTTGCAGAGTCTCTCGTAAAGTTCTATTGCCTCATTTACATTTGAGAGGTCGAGACCGCAGTCAATACCCTGAGAGAACATGTTGTAGCAGATATTGCAGATATCAACATTACCTGTACGCTCACCGTTTCCAAAGAGTGTACCCTCTATTCTGTCAGCACCGGCAAGAAGCGCAAGTTCTGCTGTGGCAACACCTGTACCTCTGTCATTGTGGGGATGAACACTGAGTATTACGGCCTCTCTGTTCTTAAAGTTTTTAAG
>DFKO01000166.1 GCA_002373855.1 Lachnospiraceae bacterium UBA3643 | reverse complement strand
TGATCCTTAATGCACCGACATTCTGCTTTGGATGCACCATAATGTGGCTGTGGTATTATATACAGAATACAAAGGCTCTGATATCCATCGATGATTTGACCCATTTAAATAACCGCGGTCAGATAAATCGCTATATGGAGCAGCTGCGGTACAGCCGGGATTCAAGGACTGTCATCATGATGATAGATATAAACAAATTCAAGGGTATCAACGACAGATTCGGTCATGCGGAGGGAGACAGAGCACTTATCATAGTATCCGGGGCTTTAAAGGAAGCCTGTTCAAAGATAAATGCTTCGGTATTTCTCGGCAGATACGGTGGAGATGAATTTACGATAATCATTCAGAACCTTTCATATGACATACAGCCGTCCGGACTGGTCAGCATATTGCGAAAGACTCTTGCGGAAAAGAAAACGGAATATGACCTTAAATATGATCTGGATGTAAGCATAGGTTATGATGAAATGAGAGATGAGAGCGACACGGCATATGCATGTATGAACCGTGCAGATGATAATCTGTATATCGATAAAAAAAGTTATGCAGGGTTAAATATATGAAGCATGAAGATTTCCCGATAGATATAAATATCGCAAAAGAATTCATAAAAGAAAACACAGGAAAATGGCCGGTGAATTCCGGTTCGGGCAAATATGTATATATAAATATGTCCATGGTAAGAATGCAGATGGCATGGGTAATGCCGAAGCTTTTGTACGCTAAGGGAGTGGCAGAGAAAAGGGGCGCTGAATGTATCGCTCTTACCTGGGGTGAGAATGAACTTTTATCAGAAGTATTTGAATCCATGGGCATTAAGCATGTAAGCCTTGAGAGGATGAATCGTAAGAATCTCCTCGCGCTATTACGAAGTGGATTTAAGACTCTTGGTATCCTTATCAAATGCGGTGACGGAGAGAAGTTAAAAAAAATAAAGCTCTGGGGAATACCGGTAGGACTCTCCATGTATGAAGATATCCTTCGTACATCGACAATGTCTACAATAAGGTCACTCCGGAACAAGACCTGTATTAAGAAGATTTTCCATCTCCTCTGGATGATGTATGCCCTTAAGGATTATATAAAGAAATATCCGGCCTTCTTTAACATAGCAGACGATCTGGCATATCATGAGTGGATGCAGACTGCGCTGTTTAAGATAAGCGGTGCTAAAAGCCATAATGTCAGTGTGGTCGGCATGGAGGAAATACTCCTTGACGATAAGCTCCATACCGTAAGGCGCGGTACAATCAGGCATGAGGTATATGAGAAACTGATAGGCTCGGTAACGGACGAGCAGATAGCCATCGCAGATGAGACGCTTGCAAAACGCTTTGCAGGATTAAACGGCAGGGATATCGACAGACAGGCTTTTGCCGGCAAGAAGGTTTTGTCAAAAGAAGATTTTGTAAATAAATTCGGAATCAATCCGTCAAAAAAGACTGCCGTCATTATGGCACATACCTTTACGGATGCAGTATTTAATTACGGCGTTTCCTTCTATAAAGACTATTATGATTGGCTCGAAAGGACATTAAAGATCGCAAGGGAGATCACCGATGTGAACTTTATCTTAAAGCCCCATCCTACAAGGGCTGCATATCATGAAGATTCAGATTCCATCGAGATGATGTACGAGAGACTTAAAGCTGATCATATATTCCTGCTGCCCGATGATGTCAGCGCAGAGAGTATCAAAAATATAGCAGATGCCGTGATAACAATAGGAGGTAATGCCGGCGCGGAATTTGCATGCCTCGGAGTACCTGCGATCATTACGGGTAATCCATATTATAAAGGATTCGGTTTTACACTTGAGCCAAGGACAGAAAAGGATTACAAAGCATGTCTCCAAAAACTCTCCAAGATAAAGAGGTTAACTGAAGAGCAGATAAAGAATGCAAAGAAGGTCTTTTATCTGAATACCAATTATGTGGATGACACGAGATTCTCAGATGAATTTGCAAAGCTACTCCAGGGTGAATATAAAAAGATGCAGGATGAGATGAACGTTAAATACTTTGAGAGCAACAAGGGTACAAAGGACTACAACGACATTATCCTAAAATGCATCATAGAATACGAAAAAACCCACAACCTTACAGATTGTGAGTTTTATCAAAAGGGCACTAACGCAGTGTCATAAATCTATCTGGCCAGATCAAGCTGCTGGATAGTGCCGGTCATGCCGTTTTCATACAGGAATATACCCGACTGCCTGACCATGGCGTTGGTCCTGTTGTTATGAAATGAATTTAATGAGAAATCCGTTTTAACTGATTTAAGGCATATGGCTCCTACACCTGCATCCTTTAGATGATACAGGATATCTTTACCGTTTTCGTCCTTTGTCCAGATGAGGAGTTTTTTAAATATCTCATCATTTTCATCGATCCATCCGTTGCCGTCATTATCATATATGGCAAGATCTTTAAAACCGTTTCCCGATTTTGTACCAAAAAGTTCCGATCCGTCATTAATCCTGCCGTCCTCATTTAAGTCAAGAGCCAGAAATCCTGATGATGAATTAAGCTCCGAAATACTGTCGAGGACACCGTCGCTGTCTATATCAAAATAGAATTTCTGATCGGAAACCGATGCAAGGTTGTTATCAAGATTGATGACAAGCGGATCGACCAGGTTAGGCGTATTAACGGCTTCGATATCCATATGATTGAAATACTCATGGGAAAAAGCTCTGCTCATTGTGGCTTCCACATTAAAGGAAATCGACCGGCCGTCTGCCGTCACTACTTCTCCCGTAGTATTAAATACGGTCTCCTCCTGCTCGTTGTAATAGAAATAATCTTCCGTATATCCTATTACATTTTTGTTTTCCCGGTTATCCGTGTTCCCGGCGCCATTAATCATCTGCTGAAATTCACTGTCTTCATCTCTGTTTCGCCAGAGTCTGTTATAAAGAAAACGGATCAGGAAAAGAAGCGTCTGCTCCCTGATTGTCTTGCTGTTTTCTTTAGCGACAGTGTCGAGCTTGCCGGATACTGAAGTGGACCTTGAGCGCATGCCCAGCATGGATTTCTCCATCTCATCCGTCGATTCGTCGATGGCTTCTGACTTAAATACATCGATAAAGTGAGCTTCCGATTTTCTCTCGGCGACTGCAGTATTTGTGACACTTGCATTGTTACCAATGACTGTCAGGTGTCTCTGACCGGTCTCTCTCTCAAAGATATGAGAGGAATTCATTGATAGGTTTGAGTTTACTATTTTCATATTTCACCCCGTTTCCGAAAATGCATAAATCAAATAAGAGCGGCTGAAATCCCGAAAAGAGCACAAAAAAAGGAAGCCGGCAACTTCCTGTAATTTTTATATGGCACTCCCTTCGCCATACCCTCCGTGGATTATTGATTTGTACATTTTATGTTATTCAGGGGCGGACCTTCCGCTCCTGTAATAAATTTATCGGAGGGTTTGACGAAAACTTTAGGGAGATTTTTGATTTTCTGTTTTTGTGTTTTTGAAATAGTTATTCCCAGAACAGCTCATCCAGTGTCTTATCAAGAACCTTGCATATGGCGATACACAGGTTGATCGTCGGATTGTAGTCGCCCTTTTCAATGGCACTGATAGTCTGGCGCGAAACATTTACGAGATTTGCCAGCTGCTCCTGAGACAGATCCTTGGCCGCTCTGGCAGATTTAAGTTTCAGATTTTTCATTCTTCTGTCTCCCTTTTGTTCATGATGCTCTTAACGATAATGCAGACAAGGATTACAGCAAAGACTCCTGTTACTATAAGATTTCCTGTTCCGCTATAGCTGATTATTCCGTCTTTTAAAAATTCACCTTCTGATATTGTCCTGTAGAATCCGAAACCGTTGAGCAGAACCATAGCCACACATACAAATGAATAACCTTTTGCATTCTCACCAATGGAGAAAAATGCTTCATTAAATATACAGTAGACAGCAAAGATGAGAATACTGATCATCATAACGATAAATACTGCTATTTCAGGCTCCACACGGTTTTTCAGATCAGGATAGTATGCTGACAAACCTGCATAGGCCGTTAAACCGATCAGCAGTATAAAGTATCCGATCTTATAACCCTTGGCCCTCTTAATTAACTGCATCTCATCAAAATGGTTGTCTTTCTTTTTTGCGTTTACGATCACGTATACCAGTAATGCCACCACTATCAGTGCAGCAAGCGGAAGAAAAATGTTGTTCATAATTATTTACCTCTTTTCTAAATACTTATTTTTGTTTAATGTTCTGTCAGGTACTTCGTCGACTAAGCACCTTACAATATGTATAATATACTTTACATTTTGCTATGTCAAGTATATTTTACAAATTTCATAAAATAATTTTTAAACTGGTACCCAGATGATATAACATTATAGATTTTTTTTAATCGTGCTTATCCGCGGGAACAGGGTTGGTTATCAGACCGGATATCCGTAAACTCCTCTAGCCTATGAAGTATGATAAGGTTGTTTTACTTACACTAAAATAATAAAATAAAAGAGTAATTTTAATCTGTTTTTAATCTTTTCCATATTACTGATTAATTTTGGGTTGGTATTCTTATATCATCAGCTGAACGAAATAAGTAACCAAAAACAAATTAAGACGTTTAATACGGAAAGGAATAAAACTATGGAAAACAATAACAACAACGAGAAAATGGACAACGTAGAAAAGGCAGAATTATTAAGAAGCAAAACAGGAGTGACATACGAGAGAGCATGGGCCGCACTCAAGGCTAATGATTATGACGTACTCGAGTCACTTGTATATCTTGAAAAGCTCGGTGAGATAAACGGTGATAATATCGCAAAGTACACAACCACAGGCAGCAAATCATCAAAAGAATTTGAAAATGCCCAGAAGTCTTACGAGAAATCATGCAAGAGCTCATCATTTGGTGAGACCATGAAGAAGCTCGGTGAGTGGTTTGTAGATCTTGTCAAGAAGGGATGCGATACTACATTTGAGGTGACAAAGGGTGACAAAAAGTTTGTGGCAATACCTGTCATAGTACTTGTGATCGGACTGATCTTTGCATTCTGGGTAGTGATCCCTCTCCTTGTGGTAGGACTCTTCTTTGACTGCAGATACAAGTTTATCGGATTTGAAAAGACGAGCTTTGATATAAACGATGTATGCAGCAAGGCTTCGGATACTGCCGCAACCATTAAAAATGATTTCGCTAAAGAAGTAAATGCAAATAAAGAAAAGAGCGAAAACAAAGACGAAAATAAATAATCAGGAGATAAGACATTGGCTGAGAGCACTAATAAGGAAAAGATACTGGTCGTAGAGGATGAAGTCAAGATAGCAAGGTTTATAGAACTGGAGCTAAAGCATGAGGGCTACGAAGTGGACAAGGTCCACGACGGCAG
>DFKO01000188.1 GCA_002373855.1 Lachnospiraceae bacterium UBA3643 | reverse complement strand
CACAGCGGACAGTTTGCCTGGATTCCCTATGACTGCAAGGATACCTTTGACTGTGTACTCTGCACCCATAAGACCGACAACAGAGAAAGCCTGCAGGTGTTCATCAGCATACTGAAACAGCTATACGATGATGCAGTGGCTTTTCCATTGTAAGTTAAAACACAATAAAGATCAGTGTTGCACCTGCCAAAATCTATTTACCGGCCCTTGTCGGAGCCCCCATCTGCTTAAGTTGCTGTTTGCGCTGATACATCATCTGGTCTGCTCTTTCAAATATATCGTGGACAACCTGATCTTCCGGTGTCAGCTCAGAATGGCCTATAGATATTACAACTTCCTTCTTTTTTATATTTTCCTCTATGACACGATTTATCTCAGTCAGCACATCGTTTAGTGTATCGTAGCCCTTCTCTTTCAGTACAACCACAAACTCATCTCCGCCTATTCTGTAGACGGCTCCGTGATTAAAATACTCACAGATCATCGAGCTCGCATCTTTTATGAGCTTGTCTCCTGCAGCATGTCCCTGGGTATCGTTGACAAACTTTAGTCCGTTGATATCGCATACAACCACTGCCAGTTTATCGATACTGTTTTCCCTGATCATCTGATTCAGATGGTTTTCCATCTCTGAGTATGCATGTTTATTTCTCACGCCTGTCAGCGAATCGGTATTGGCCATATTTCTGAAATTCTTTGCATTTTCCTTTTCAGCTTCAATATCCTTATTTAACAGGGACTTCAGCATGAGCAATAACACTGTGAAAAATATCACGGAGTAGATCAGGGTAAATATAATCTGATTTTTGCTCGTCTCAAGGCTTCGCTCACTTATACTGCGGATCCTCTCATGTATGAGACTCTCACGGATCAGTACCACCATCATCCAGTCAGTACCCTCTATCGGCACATAGCACATGGTCTCCTCCGCGCCATCAGCTGTAAAGGTAATGCTGCCCTCTACCGCATTCAGGAAATTATCACGATTTTCAGTCCATACATCCTCCGGAATTACACCTTTTATAACATCAAAAAGATTATGGGTTGATACAAACGGTCCCAGCTCCGTTCCGGCCAGGTTTTCTCCGTTTTTTGTATATATACCGAAATATGTCTTGCTGTCTTCAAATGCCAGGAGGTCAAGGATTTCATTGACGTCAATCTGTACAAAGCTGGCTTTATATCGTTCGCCGTCAATGACGAGGTCTGATGTAGACTCGGCAAGGCATATCTGCCTTGAGGATCCGTATATCGAAACTGTACTCACATTTCTCTTATCCATATTTTCATCTGAGAGAAAAGAATGCCTGCTACCACCTGTATACATCGTATACTGGGTATGAACAATATCATTTTCATCTACAAGGGCAAACCGGTTGAGTGAAAGCAGCGTCTTTATCTTACCCAGAGTCATGCGCAGATCCTCCTCGGAATCGATGCCCTCATCTTTAATATACGCTATAGCCTTTTCCATCTGATCAAAACTGTTGTTTATCAGGTTGGAGATGGTTTTTGCACGACGGTCCGCCATTGCTTCAAGGTAAAATGAGCTAACCTCATAAACAGCTTCATTAGTAGCCCTTGTATTCTGCCTTGCTGATACAAACGCATTAATGATGATCATTACCATCAATGCGACACCGCCAAGTATCGCTGTCAGTATGAATGTTTTTCTTGTAATATATTTTTTCATCAGTTATCACCATAAAGCAGTTCAAGCATTATTGCTGCATCTTCCTGATAAATAATCGTTGTATACTCATCTGTCTTTTCACTGTACCATTCACCGGGCATGACACCGTCTGCAATCTTCACTGCAGTCTGTATTGTATCAAATCCGATGGAATAGCAGTCCTGTACACCAAGACAGTAAATAATGCCGTCTTTTAAATAATGCAGAGCCTCTTGGTCATGATCCATTCCCACGATAACCGTATCACTGCCAAGCTCTGTGATCGCTCTCGCGGCGCCTACAGGATTACTCATATTGCAGCAAATGATACCGTCAAGATCCGGATAATCGCTTAATATCTGTTTAGTCAGGTCATACGCCAGATCAATGGAATCATTATCATACTCCACTGCGACTATCTCCATATCAGGGTATTTAGCTATCGTATCCATTGCTCCTTTTGCCCTGTCTTCATGACACGGAGCACCGACACTTCCTACCAGTATGGCTACTTTGCCTTTGTAATCAAGCTTTTTACATAGGGCTTCTGTCAGATCTGCGCCATCCTCGTAGTTATGGGTATTACCAACGTATGCTATTCTCTTGCATCCTTCTGCGGCATCAGAACTGGAAAAAGTCATTACTTTGACGCCTGAGTCCACCATCTCATCCAGGATAGGTGAGATAATATCTTCATCAGCCACATCAACACCTATCACATCAAAGTCTCTGTTCATCGCATCGAGAAGCCTTTCAGTCTGATCCTCTGCTGATGCCTCGTTTGGTGCCATATACTCATAGGTGATCGTTATGCCCATATCAAGATACTGCCGCTGGGCATCTTCCATACCGAGAGCTACTGCATCCCACCATGGATGGACTGTTTTATATGTAAAGTAAAAATTGTAATAATCCTTTTTAGGTTTGTATCCGTCAAGTTCATGATCAAAGTTTACTGCACTGCTTATGGCATCCTCAGATGCCGAACTAACGCCGGATGCGCCTCCCGGGTCTGTCAGACCGTCATTCTCACCTGTGCCTGTTTGTGCAGGGGCCTGAGAGCATGCAGATAAAATCATCGTCGCAAATATTGCGGCTTTCAATATGCGGTTTTTCCTGAAAAAATTCCACATAGCCAAAACCTCCAGATTACTCCAAATTTATTTCTGCTCTTACTTTAGCATCATCGTTTTATATATTATATACCTTTTTGTACAGGCGCTCTTCAAAATCTGTTTTCGGAAGAGGTTTATCAAAGTAATATCCCTGAACTATCCTGCAGTTGTTTTTCTTTATTATCTCCAGCTGTTCTTTCGTCTCGACGCCTTCTATGACACACTCGATGCCGATATCATGGACTATACCGACTACATGGGCAAACAATTTGTTTGCGGTATTTTCATCATCCATCTTTTCAGGCACAAAGCCTTTATCTACCTTTAATACATCCCAGGGGACTTCCCTGATCAGGTTGATGGATGAGTATCCTACACCAAAGTCATCGACTGTGACAAATACTCCTTTTTCCCTGAGACTGTTTACAACACATCGCAGGTCATTAAAGTGTATATCCTCTGTAGTCTCTGTCAGCTCAATCTCCACATACTCATGGGGTACATTATGACTGTCGATTACATTTATTATGCCTTTTACCAGATCGGCATCTATCAGATTTTTTCTTGAAAAGTTTATGGAAACCCTTACAACATCCTTTCCTTCATCGAGCCATCTGCGGATGTCGGCGCACACATGATCAAGCATATAAAAATCAAGTTTTGAGATCAAAGAATTAAGTTCAAGTACAGGGATAAACTCTATCGGTGGCACTACCCTGCCATCCTTTATCCATCTGGCGAGAGCCTCAGCCCCTACAAGTCTGCCTGTATTTACATCCACCTTGGGCTGATAATAAACGGCAAATTCCTCGTTCTTTATTGCATTTGTAAATTCACTCTGAATCCTCTTTACCCGTTCTTTTTCAACCTGCATCGAATCATCGTATACGACCACTCCGCCGTTTGGTTTTTTCTTTGCAATGCTGCTCGCCATCATGATCTTGTCCATTATGTCCCCGTATACTTTCATCATAAAGGGATTTGGCAGTTCATACAGTCCTGCTCCGACGGCGACTCTGACTTTATTGCCGGATTCATCTCCGTATCCAATATTTGTGCCTAAAAATATTTTGACAATTTTTTCTTTAAGCTCCGGGGTAAATATACCAATAAACTTATCACCGCCAAGCCTTGCTATGATACCATCTTCACCAATAGTCCTGTTTAACAGATTGTAGTACTGATGCATTACGATATCACTGTTTGCTCTGCCTATCTCACGGTTTATTATCCCAAAATTATGCATATCATAATGAAATGCAATCATACCTCCGAGCTTGTTTTCCGTATTGTTGACATCAAGAAATCTGGCAAAAGCACGATAATTGCGATATCCGTCCATATCGTAAAATCCAAATTCCTCGACTTTTCTCATCAGTCGCATACGACTGACAAAACCTATGATGATCCTTAACATCAGGTCGAGCTGCTGTACATCTGTTTCATCATACTCATCGCCGTTTGCCTCGACATATAGGGTACCTATTATGACTGCTTTGGCAGATGTGATTATACGTAATCTCAGCAGTATCCTCGTACCTTTTCCGTTATCAAAATCACACAGTGACTCTCCGATACCGCGCTGCTCCATCATGGGCGTGGCGTAAAACTCGGTGACTCCTTTTGCGAGATTGTAATCATTGCATATCTCACGGATCAAAGCTACATAGTTTTCTCTGTTGTACGGTTCCTCATGGGTAAAACGCACAAGTTTTTCCATAAATGAAGTATACTTCTCACTGCTTACATGTCCCATACAATAATCCCCTCCGGAATACTTTTACCTAAACGGCTGTCAGCCTACTGTATCCGCCTCAATATTCATATCATATTTATCTGCAAGTCCTTCACTCTCAAGGAGTCCCCTTATCTTATCCGGCAGTTCTTTATTATCTCCTCCTGCCTTTAGTACAAAGAAGCTACCCGAAAACTCGCTGACGACATCTGTTTTTTCCAAACTGCGCACAAGGATATCATCAAACAATTCCATTGTTTCATCAGGGACTTCCCCTCCGTCTTTTGCACTGAGAGTAATCCTGTAAAAACCTGTCGTACTGTTATTTGATTTGTCAGCTCTGTTTAAGAATTTGTAGAGTACCTGCATACGGTCAAAGTTGACCTCAAATGCACCCTTGCCTTCATTACGCTCACCTATGATCTGCTTTATCTTCTTTAAGTCATTATCATCATTCTTCTCACGGGCTTTATCCTTATTGTCACCCTTGGTATAAAAGGCGTATCCGTGCTTGCCGTTTTGCTTTACGTTATAGAGAGCCTTGTCGGCATATCTGAATACATTTTCGATATTCCTTCCGTCTGCCGGTACTTTGGCTGCTCCAATGGAAGCACCAAGGGGTATATTCATGCCTTCACCCATATATTCCTTTGCAGACTTAACTATACCCTGGTTGAGGTGACGGCATACTTTCTCCACATCATCTTCACTCATGGTATCCCTAAGGAATGCCACAAACTCATCTCCGCCGAGTCGTCCTGCATAGTCATCTTCATTTATGGCCTCTTTGATGAGCTCTGCAAAACGGATCAGTATCCGGTCACCCATATCATGACCATAGAGATCGTTTACCAGCTTGAAGCTGTCCAGGTCGATCATGAGGAATATACCTGTCTCTTTATCACACGCTTCTCCCATCATCTTGTGAGAGCCCGCCTTGTTAAGGAGTCCTGTCATCGGGTCGGTATGTATCTCTCTCCTCAGATTCCTGATACGCTTGGCGTTGCTCCTCATAGCTATAAACAGCCAGAAGAAATACATCAGCATCAGTGAATTAACAAAGAGCAGATATATTGAAAAATAAGGTTTCTCGTACATCTGTGCCTCTTTGACAACGCTTATTACCTCGCTCCTTAAAACCTCGCCTGTGATATCATCGATCACTTCTATGTGGAACTTGTATTTACCATACGGAAGGTTTGTAAATGCCAATGGCGTGATCTCATCCTGATAGCAGGTGATACCGGGATCACCCGTTCCCTCGAGATAGTAATGTATCAGAGGATTTGTGAGGGTAAAATTGTTTACTGCCACATAAAATGTGATACGTCCCGTAACTGCAGGTATAACCAGACTGTCTCCGAAGTTTTCAATATTACCGCCTGTGGTCTCCACGAGTTTCAATTTAAGCTGATAATCATCACTGGCCTTGTTGTAGCTGTTTATATCAATTGCTCTGACTCCGTCCGTGCAGCACAGGTACAGGATATCCCCGTCAAGGATATTCCATGAATTGGAATTAAATGTCGTCGTCAGACCCCAGTCCTTGTCAAGGAGTGTACAGTTGTAGTCTCCGTCTGCAAGGAGCTGTTCCAGACTGACTGCCCAGAGTCCTCCGCTCGATGTGATCCATGCCACATTGTCATCACTGATTATCACATCAAAATTATTATAAAAGGGGAAGTTTTCAAGGAGCCTGATGGTTTCCCCATCGTCATAATAAAGGGCGTTGCTTGTGACATAGATAAATCCGCTTTCACATGGTACTATCCTCATGACCACACCGCTGGCGAGCCCTTCCGACTTGCTGACATGACCTACTATACGCTCATCTTTGATCAGGTATATACCGTCACCGTCAGAAGCGGCCATCAGTATACCGTCCTCCCTCTCATAACATGAGAGGATAGTCGTGTTGGCCATTCCGTCGCCGGCGCCTATCACCGATACTATCTCATTATCTTTTATAAATACCAGGCCAACCTCTCTGACCGACACTACGATCTGTCCATCAGACAGCTCTGTTGCAAAACGGCAGCTCGGCGATTCAATCCCTACAGCCGAAAAATCTATGGTCCCGATCGTTCCGTCTGCCATGCAGTAGATGAGTCCGTCCATTCCATATTCAGATATCCACAATGTGCCCTTGCTGTCCTTAAAAATATTACGGACTCTGGCACCGGCCGCCCATTCCTCCAGCTTAGAAAAGACTTCATGATTGTCTGCCAGATCAATGATCTTGAGACCATCGTTTGTACCGACATACATCAGATTGTCATCTTTATATAAAGCATTTACCACATATTCCGGCATGCCGGCGTTACGCAGGATATTAACAAAAGGTGTATATGAATATTTCACGAGTCCGTAGATTGAAGATGCAAACCATATATTGCCCTGGCTGTCCACACAGACATCACCAAAATGTCCGTCTGACATATTTCCGTCAAAGGTAAACAGTTTCCTGATATTGAGATCAAGGTATCCGTGGCTCGAATCACAGCAGCAGAAATACAGGTCATACCCCGGGTCATAGACTATATCATTAAAATAACACATATCAAATCCGGATATTTCATCCTTATATTCAAGCTCGCCGTCCCCAAGTACGAAGTGCTCCACTGTCGTCTCTGAAGTACCGACTATGACATCATCCCCGTTTACGCAGACGCAGACGTACTGGTAATCCTCATCTGAGGAACTGCCTGTATAGGTGAGGATATCATCTTTGATGATAAAGAGGATGCCGCTTCTGGTGACCCCCATCATACCCCCGTCGTCCATGGGCGCCAGCGAGTCTACACCAACGATATCAGGCCACTCATAGTAACTCTTTACATTATCATCTGCAGATATACGGGTCAGTTCTCTGTCTGTCGCTATATAGATATTTCCGTTTTTGTCTTCCGTGATCTTTCTGATGGTATCTGATGGCATACCCTCATCCGTACTGAATCTCTTTACCTCGTTTGTGTCAAAATTATATCTGACAAGACCGCTCTCGTTGGATCCAATCCACATACGGTGCCGGGAATCCACGTAGATATCCTTGACCGTACGGATATTTTCATCAAATTGGATCTCCTCAAACGATACGCCGTCATATCTGAAAAGACCTGAATATGTACCGACCCAGATATATCCGTCATCTGTCTGGACAACGGTATTTGCATCAGCGGTTGTGAGACCTTCGTTTTCTCCGATATATGTCTCCTCATATTCCACATAGAGGTCTGACGCATCGGCAGTAATACCGCCGATCAGAGAACCCGCCAGAGCGATGACCAGTATCATCGAGACTGTCTTTTTCTCAGAGCCTGATTTCTTTTTCTTTTGGATATAATATTTTCTGAATCTGCCGCAACCTCCGATAAGGAGCTGGGCAAGGAGAATAGATAATACTCTGTCAGGCAGATTGATAAAGAGTTCTGCTACCAGAGTGCTGAATTTAGATGCATTAACATATGTATCGAGCATGGCCTTTAGTGCATCGCCCCAGAGGTTTAATGTATATCCTCCGCAAAAAATCACATCGATGGGGGTATTAATAAATGATGAGACAAGACCTGCAACGAGAGCAAGAGTGACCACGCCGAGCTGCTCTTTTTTCTCGCTCTTTGGATAAATGAGCCCTACGATCAAAGCTACGGCAAAACCTGTAGGAATATACCAGAAATGCTGGGAGCCCATGATACCCAAAAATATGGATGAGGCGCCGGATACGACGATGCTGATAACTGCTCCGAAATGAATGGCTGCTGCAATGGTGCCCACGCAGTCCAGCCACAATGGCAGATGAAAAAATGTTGCGATATAATCTCCAACAATATTAACTGATATAAATATAAGCACCAGCATGGTGCTGTACATATTACGACCTTCTTTTTGAATGCTTCGCTTTTCCATTGTAACCCCTTTTAACTCATGATTACCACTGCAAAATCAAGATGTGGCATACCATTTATTTTACCATTTTTCCCCATTAATCTCAAACAGCCCCGATATATTTTTATATCAGGGCTGTACTTTATTTTACGGTTATTTCATTCTGAACATGACCGGCTTCATCGTCGTATATATTGACTGTATAGTGATACTCTGTATCACCGTCTGTGATGGTGAAATCGGCAGTGCCATAATCAGTGGCCGAGATCCGTACCATACTGTCCGGGCCGGTAGTATAGATTGAGACATTTATATCAGGCGCATCGTCGCCTGTATAATCCATGGTGAGAACAGCATCCTCCGAAAGCGTGGGATTGTCCGGCAGGAAATTGGTACCGTTTAGCTGCAGGGGGGGATTTATAAATGCCACTACCATAAATGCCAGGAGAGGCAGTATAAATCCAAGGATTTTCTGCCAAATATTAGATGTAAATGCACACAGATACAATATCATCTGGCCAAGGCAGAATACTGCTGTGACTAAAAGCAGTGGAAAATGCCTGAACGTATGCTTAAAACAGCTGATATACTCATATGTCAGGATAAAGAGCACAGGCGAGAGTATCAATAGACTCAGCCAGTTCTTTTTCGTGATAAACCATCCGATAAATGCGGCCGGGAAGGTGAGTATCGTCAAGATAAACCAGTATTTATAATATCCAAAGAGCTGCCATCCCATAGATGAGAAAGGTACCTGGATCAGATATATGAGGGGCTGGCTCACCAGGAAGAATACAAAGGTCTTTAATGCCGACTCAATGGGCTTTTTACAGTTTGCCATAATGATTATGGCAAAGAAAATCCACGCCTCAAGTGTCACTCCCATTCTCTTAAAAGAGGTATTTTCAAATACAGGAACTATCAGGAATACTGCTGTCAGAATCGCTACGGCAACTGCAAATACGATTACCTTCCACCATTTAAAATCTATTCCGCCATATAATTTATCTGTCAATTTCTTCATAATCGTATGCTACTCCATATAATGTGTTCTCTCACCGCCTATATATTTAAGACGGCTCCTGCCGGCAATGACTATCGCCTCGCCTATAGCTCTGTTTTTTAACTTCATCGGTACTACGACAGGACGCATATGCATGCCGATCATCACGCCTCCGATATCGATACCTGCAACAGCCCTTGAATCAATATTTTCTACAACCACCGGGTCTTTAAGAGACGCATAATGCTTTGTGGCAAATGCTCCGCCGGCTTTTCTGTGTGGCACCGCATTTACCATGGTCCATCCGTTTTTCTCAGCCAGTTCTCTCTCAACTACGAGTGCTCTGTTTAAATGCTCGCAGCACTGAACTGCGATATCATACTTACCGCCAAATACTTCCGTCACGGCTTTATACAGATCATCTGCTATCTCTTCACTTGAATTTGTCCCCGGCATATCTCCGAGAACCGTGCTGGTGGAACATCCTATCACGAGTAGATTGCCCATCTTAGGGTCCAGTCCCTCATACACTTCTGTCATTACGGCTTTCGCCTGATCGTAAATTTCGCTCATTTTATTGTCCTTCTGTACACTATTTATTTATAAATACTTATGCAACTGCATTGGCATTTATTGAATCAATCACCTTTTTGATACCACTCCATACAGTCAGATCGGATAATAGTCCGGTCAGCATCTCCTCGATCTCATTGAAGCTGTCTTTCCACTGATCATCGTGCGGCACAAGAAAGATAGGAAATAATTCCCATAACTCTTCCAATGTCATTTTAGATAAATCTTTTCCCATGCCAAAGGTCTCCATAAACGGGAATTTGCCGTTATTTGTTTCCTA
>DFKO01000067.1 GCA_002373855.1 Lachnospiraceae bacterium UBA3643 | reverse complement strand
CTCTGACCATAGAACAGAGAATAGGTAAGAGATGTATGGATCTGATATGCAGCATACTCCTTATGATCATTGCATCGCCGTTTATGCTGCTCACCGCGATCGCAATCAAACTGTATGACGGCGGGCCTGTATTTTACAAGCAGGTCAGATGTACCGAGGGAGCAAAGCAGTTTAAAATACTTAAATTCAGATCGATGAAGGTTGATGCGGAAAAGGACGGCAAGGCACGACTTGCCTCAAAGAACGACAGCAGGATCACTCCCATAGGCAGGTTTATCAGGGCGACACGTATAGACGAGCTCCCGCAGCTTCTGAATATCCTTAAAGGAGATATGTCTTTTATAGGTCCTAGACCTGAGAGGCCGGAGATCATCGAGCAGTATATGGAAGAGATGCCCGAATTCATGTTCAGAATGAAGGTAAAGGCCGGACTCGCCGGATATGCCCAGGTGTACGGCAAATACAATACAACGCCTTATGACAAACTGAAACTTGACCTGGCATATATTGAGAATTACTCAATCTGGCTTGATCTGAAACTCCTGCTGCTTACATTAAAGGTGGTTTTAAAGCCGGAGAGCACAGAGGGCGTAGACCAGTCCCAGACAACAGCTCTTAAAAATCACAGTAAATCTGATACAGGGGATAATAATACAAAGAATGAGTGAGATAACCGATCTTAAAAGATTTTGCATACTGAATAAAAAAAGATGGTATCTGATCCCGGTGCTGATGATTGCAGGTGCAGTGTTTTTTGGTGGCATTTATTATATTGTGATGACATTAAATGCAGGCGACACTGTTTATCGCTGCAAAGCCTATTATTATATTACCTTTGATGAAAAGGAAGATGAGACAGTCACTCATTATTACAATTCATATACATGGAATGATGTCCTGGACTGTGACCTGATAGCAGGCAGAGTTGCCGAAAATCTCGGGATGGAAAAGCAGTATATAGCAGATGTATCAAGTGTCCCGGGACTCAGCGATGTCAGATTTTTCTGGGTTTATGTGGACACGGCCGATAAAGAGGAATCTGTAAAAATACAGAATGCTTTTGCGGATGTGCTCCCGGAGTTTGCCGCTTCTACACCGGGATTTGATTCGATTGTATTATGGGATGCTCCGACTGTTTCTTCGGTGACGGATGATTTCGTAACAGGCAGAGTGACTGTATTTGGCGGTTGCGTCGGTTTGATTGCGGGGATACTGCTTTTGATGTTTTTAAGTGCAGTTGATGACCGGGTATATGTCATGGGAGATGTCAAAAAATATATTGACACAGATGTTGCGGCAGTTATTTTTACTGATGGTACGGTTTATATAAGACCATTGCTTAATAAGGATAATAAAATATATATCTATGACAGGAACGGACAATATAAATCCGATTATTACAGGGATGCTCTCTCAAAAACCGTAAAAACAGGGCAGATAAACGTGACTGATAATGATGCAGTAAACATTGTTGAAGACAAAAAAGCAATTTTACTTGTTCCGGTCAGGATGGGCGATACAGGTCGCGGTCTGTCACTTGCGGCAGATGAAATAAAAACTCTCGGATTTGAAAATGTATATGCATTAATTTGTGATGCTGATAAAAAGATGTATAAGCATTATTACGGAAAAAGTATTTTAGATAAAAGCTGATTATTAACCTGGAATTATCAAGATGAAACTGCAACTGCTTGTATCGGCAATGAATAAAGATGCCGAGAGCCTCATAAATACAATGGGAATAAGGACTGACGCCGTAATAATCAATCAGTGTGATAAATACGACGTCAGAATTCTTGAAGATAATGAGAAAAAAATAGAGTTTTACGATATGAATGAGCGGGGCGTCGGAAGAAGCAGAAACAGCGCGGTGCTCAAATCATCGGGAGACATACTGCTGTTTTCGGATGAGGATATTGTATATGAAGAGGATTATGGGAAAAGAGTAATAAAGGCCTTTGAAGAAAACAAAGATGCCGATATGCTCATTTTTAATATAGAAGTTGATGAGTCCAGAAGGACATATCATATTGATAAAAAAACAAAAGTGGGATCGCTTAACTGTGGAAGATATCCTACATACAGCATGGCTGTAAAGAGAGATGTCCTTTTAAAGAAAGGAATTATGTTTTCACTTCTTTTTGGCGGAGGCGCACCATACAGTGCCGGAGAGGACAGTCTGTTTGTAATGGACTGCGTCAGGTCAGGGATGAAGATATATGCTCTCCCTGTGACGATAGGCAGGGAAATATTAAGACCATCAACATGGTTTAACGGATATACGGAAAAGTTTTTTTATGACAGAGGAGTACTCTTTGCCCACCTTTATGGCAGGGCAGCCAGTTTAATGGCAGCCAGGTACATACTCGTAAAAAAGAAAGTAATGTGCAGGGAGATAAAACCCAAAGATGCATATTTACTGATTAAAAAGGGAATAAAAGACGGAAGATAAAGATGTCCGGAATGATCTTTTACAGCTTCTTTGTGTTAATGACTGTTGCAGTAGCATACAAAATCAAAGGAGTAAAACAGACAACATCATACGGAAGAGATTATGGAAATAATCAGGGACTGGTGAGCACCATTTGTTTTTGTGGCCTGTTCCTGCTTCTTTTTTTGCTGTCGTCAATGCGTCATATGACAGGTCATGATTATTCCACATATATCGACAGGGCCCATGATATTGCCCATGAGAGCTACGGCGTGACTGAATGGGGTTTTAATCTTCTGGTACTTTTGATTTACAGCATATGTAACTGCGAGAATTATATTCTCCTGTTTTCGGTTATCGCAGCCGTGATGATCTTTTTTTTCCTTAAAGGGATATACGTTCAGAGCAGGGATTTTGCATTTACCTTTTTTCTGTATATGGCATTTGGCCTGTATTTTCAGAGCTTTTCAACTGTCAGATATTATCTGGCCATGTCTTTGGTATTTTTTTCACTTTCCTTTTGGAAGAAAAAACATTACATAAAGGGCGTGCTGTTAATACTTGCTGCATCACTCTTTCATAAATCGGCGCTTGTAGCAATTCCGATTTATTTCCTGGCAGGGATTAAATGGAAGAAAGTACATGTAATTATACTGACTGTTTTAGCCTCAACGGGAGTTATTTTTAATGATTTTTATCTGAAGATCATGCTGAAACTTTATCCGTCTTATGTTGTGAGCGGAGAGTATGAAGGCACCGGAGGTTTCAGCATAATAAATGTATTACGGTCTCTGGCAGTTGTGATACTCGGATTGTATTTCTGGAGAGAAATGGTAAAAAATAATAACGAATACGGCGAGGAAAACAGATTTTATTTTTATCTTAATTATGCTTCGCTTTTATATTTTGCTTTCTTTTCATTCGTGCCTTACGGTTCAAGGATCGGATATTATATGAGTATCAGTCAGATACTTTATCTGCCTTCGATTATTGAAGACATAAAAGATGAAAAGAAAAAAAGGATTGTAAAATGGGCGGTTATCGGAGCTGCAGTATTGTATCTTGGCATGTATCTGATTAAAGCGGATGATCCGGGAGTTGCGGTACTGCCGTACAGATCGTGGCTTTTTGAAAATGTAACTTTTTTTAGGGATGTATGAAAAGGGGAGAGTAGAATGCGTTTTTCCATAATAGTTGTAACGCTAAACGCAGGAGATGAGCTTTTTAATACCGTAGAGAGCTGTATGAATCAGACTTTCACGGACAGAGAGATCATCATTAAGGACGGGATGTCATCTGATGATTCTCTTGACAGGGTAAGGGCACTCCCGTCAGATAATGTAAAGATCATCTCAGAGCCGGATCTGTCAATTTATGACGGTATGAACAGGGCGATTAAAGATGCAAAGGGAGACTATCTCATATTTATGAATGCCGGTGATGCCTTTGCGGATGAAAAAGTCCTGGCTCAGACTGCAAAACATATGATAAAGCATACGTCCGATATCTACTATGGAAATATGTACCGGAAGGGCAGCAATACTCTTATCTCATATCCGGACAGACTGACTATGTTTGGACTCTACAGAAACGTTCCATGCCATCAGGTGTGCTTTTATAGCAGGAGACTGTTTGAAAAGAAGGGATATGATCTTAAATATCCGATAAGAGCCGATTATGAACACTTCTTAAGATCTGTTTATGAATATAAGGCATCGCTCAGCCATATGGATATCCCCGTCTGCATATACGAAGGAAAAGGGTTTTCAGAGAGAAAGGACAACCGGGCAAAATCCGCAGAGGAACATAAAATAATTACTTCAAAATATATGGGTAAACGGACGCTGATATACAGGGCTGTAATGATTGTCACTCTCCAGCCGGTCAGAGAAAAGATTGCCGGAAACAGGAAACTGTCCGGTATATATCAGAAATTAAAAACGCTGATTTATAAAATGATCAAATAATCTATTTAACATTATTATGGAATTATCGGAAGAGAAAAATAAAATAAGAGTGCTATGGCTGTGTAATCTCATGCCTTCATTTGTAGGAGATGCAATTGGTAAGCCTGCGACAAATAAAGAAGGCTGGATAGCCGGGATGTATTGTGAGGTAAAAAATCATAATGATATAACCCTTGCCATAGCTTATCCTGATCGGGAAGTATACTCGGGAAGTACGGGTGATTATTTTTATTATGCATTTAGGGAAGACGGAAACAGACCGGAAGACTATGAGTCAGAACTTAAAAGAGGAATAAATGATATATGTGAATCATTTAAACCTGATGTGATCCACTGTTTTGGAACGGAATATGCTCATACAAGGGCACTTCTTGAGAATGAGAAATATGCAGGTAAGGCCCTGATCCATTTGCAGGGTATCATGGAAGTCTGTTTTGAAAAGTATTATACGGATCTGCCGGAAAAAGTAATCAATCATAATACCTTCAGAGATATTATAAAAAAAGACGGTATAAGGCAGCAAAAAGAGAAATTTGGTATAAGGGCAAAACATGAAGCAGTAACGATATCCAATGCCAAAAATATTTGTGGCAGAACAGAATTTGACAGGGAATATACAAAAAAGAAAAATCCTTCTGCGGTTTATTACAGATTAAATGAAACACTCAGGGATACCTTTTATGAAGGTGACTGTTGGACTCCCCCAAAAAGTACAAGGCACAGGATATTTGTATCTCAGGGCAATTATCCTCTCAAAGGACTCCATACCGTACTTGAAGCAGTCGGAATGCTTAAAGATAAATATCCGGACATATCCCTGTATGTAGCCGGAGATGATATTGTCAGGGATAACTCCCTGAAAAATAAGATCAGAGAGCCGGAGTACGGGAGATATCTGAAAAAACTGATTAAAAAATACGGTCTTGAGGATATTGTATATTTTCTCGGACAGAAAAATGCATCTGAAATGAAAGAGCAGATGATGCAGTGCAATGTATTTGTACTGCCGTCGTTTGTAGAAAACTCTCCCAATTCTTTAGGGGAAGCCATGATGCTGGGAGTCCCGTCTGTATGTACGGATACATGCGGTATACCCTCACTTGCAGATGATAAAATAGAAGTATTAATGTATGAGCCGGGTGATGCAGCCGGTCTTTGCAAAAGGATAACAGATATATTTGAAGATGATTCGTTATGTATATCTTTATCCGAAAAAGCAGTAAAGCGTGCAAATGAAACTCATGACAGACTGCAGAATTATAAGGATGCTTTAAAAATATACAGACAGATTGCGACATAAATAAGGAACACTCTATGAAAGTAACATTTGTTTTTAATTACATGACACAGCATCAGTATCCTTTTGCTCAGGCAATGTATGAACTGTTTGGAGATGATTTTCTCTTTCTGGAAACAGAGGACTTTGAAGAGGAACGAAAAAATATGGGATGGGATACTGACTACAGTAAATTGTCATATGTCAGAAAGTACGTGAGTCCTGATGATGACAAAGTAGTTGTCGACAGTGATATTGTGATGTTCGGAGGAGTGCACTTTCTCTATATAAGGCAGAGACTTGAAGCAGGGAAAATGTCCTTCAGGTGTATGGAGAGACTGTATAAAAAGGGGAGGATTCATGCCCTTGCACCAAAAGGGTATATCAGGAAACTGAAAGAATATACAAAATACAATAATACACCATGTTATCTCCTTTGCTGCGGAGCGTATGTGCCTGCTGACTTTGATATGTTTGGAGGACATAAAAACAAAAGGCTTAAATGGGGTTATTTTACATCACTTAATAATAAAGACTGGTATGAATTAAGAGACCTTAAGAGCAGACAGGGAGAACCGGTCAGAATACTCTGGACAGGCAGGATGCTCGACTGGAAGCATGTGCTTGACGGAGTCAAAGCATTTAAAACCCTGATAAAGCATAAGAAAAATGTGCATATGACTGTAGTTGGCAACGGAGATGAGCATGCTCTGCTGGCATCTTATATAAAAGAAAACGGCCTTAAGGATCATGTAACAATGATGGATTTCATGCCGGCATCAGAGGTAAGGCAGCTTATGGAACAGAGTGATATATATCTGATGACAAGCGATTACAATGAAGGATGGGGTGCCGTGGTAAATGAAGCCATGGATTCAGGGTGTGCTGTCATAGCGAGTGTCGGCGCCGGATCTGCATATTATCTGATAGAGGATAAAAAGAACGGCAGGATATATAAACCGGGAGACATTAAGAGCCTTGCAGTAATTATGGAAGAGCTGACAGATGATATATATTTAAGACAGAGTCTCGGTCAGCAGGCACACAAAACCATATCGGAAGTCTGGAGTCCAAATGAAGCTGCAGCCAGATTTAAACGGATCATAGATCAGGTGGCAGGAAACGGATATGATGCCATTTTGCCCGAATATACAAACGGACCACTGTCAAAGGCAGAGACAATACTGCCGGGAAAGAAGATTATCTAATAATTAATGAAACTCGTAATAGTCTCAAATTACATAAATCATCATCAGATACCTCTCGCAAATAATCTTTATGAGAGGCTTTCAGGGGATTTTGCATTTATTCAGACCATGGAGATGGAAGAGGACAGAGTCAGGATGGGATGGATGAGTGAAGTAAAAGACATTCCTTATCTGAAGCTGTTTTACAAAGACGAAGAAAACTGCCGTAATCTGATTATGGATGCGGATATTGTCATCTTTGGCGGTGTTGAAGATGAGAGCTATATAAAACCCAGACTGAATGCCGGCAGGATCGTCATCCGTTCAAGCGAGAGACTGTACCGTGAAGGACAGTGGAAATCCATATCGCCGAGGGGACGAAGAAAGAAATGGGAAGATCATACACAATACAGGGATAAGGATGTATATCTTCTTTGCGACGGAGCGTATGTTGCATCTGATTTTAATATTGTAAAAGCATATCCGAATAAAAAGTTTACCTGGGGTTATTTCCCGGAAATAAAAGAAAAAGATTTAAGCAGGCTGTTTTCCGAAAAAAATGTTACAGATCAAAACGGGAAAAGACAGATAAATCTGTTATGGTCAGGAAGATTTCTGACACTGAAACATCCGGAGTATGCCCTTAAAATAGCAAGAGATTTAAGGGACAGAGGCGTATCATTTCATCTTGACATGGTGGGAGCCGGAGACCTTGAGGAATCACTGAAAAAATACTCTGCAAAATATACTCTTGAAGATCATGTCACATTTCATGGTTTTTTAAATCCGTCCGAAGTTAGAGACTGTATGGACAAGGCAGATATATTTCTGTTTACAAGCGATTACAGGGAAGGCTGGGGAGCAGTATTAAACGAGTCCATGAACAGCGGATGTGCAATAGTGGCCTGCGCAGGTATAGGGGCCGTTCCCACACTGATTGAGCGGGATTATAACGGACTGGTTTACAGAAACGGTGATTATAAGGGGTTCAGGGATAATGTATTTCGTCTGTGTGAAGATGAAGGACTCAGAATCAGGCTCGGCAAAAATGCATATAATACTGTATGGACAATATGGAATCCGGCTACGGCAGCAGACCGCCTGATAATATTCTGTGAAAATATTTTAAAGGGTCAGATAAAAGTATGGGGTGAGGGCCCCCTTAGTTATGCACCTGATATTTCTCCCCGTAAGGGATATGAGTATACGGGCCGTAAGGAGAAAACAGGCAGCAGGATTTATGTATGCCATACGTTTTACCATGTATATGTCTCGATGTTAAAAGAGTTTGCTTTGCCGGAGGAGGCAAGAGGCAGGGCACATATTGCTTTATCTACAATGTCATCGGATTTCACGGAACTTGAGAAAAGACTTGAAAGCGTGAAGCTCTTTGAAAAGATATACATGTTGCCGGAAAAAAGGGATTCCGATTTTCCGGGACTTATGAAATATAAAGAAAATCACGGTAATATACTGATTCATACTATTAACAGAATAATATATACAAAAAAGCTTGCCAGGCTGGAAGAACCATTTATGACAGTCGATTTTGCAAAGTATGATAATGTGTATGTCTATTGTGATTCCGATCCGATAGGATTTTATCTGAATGCAAAGCATATAAAATATCATGCTCTTGAGGACGGACTCAACTGTCTGGAAAATCTGGATGATGCACATTTTTCAAACAGGGGTCATTTTAAACTGAAAGCATTTTTATCCTCAATGAATCTTATATTTATACAGAACGGTTATGGTCGCTACTGTATGGATATGGAGATAAATGACAGGACAAAGCTTGAATATGACTGCCCTAAATATAAAGTGGTACCAAGGAGTGAGCTTGAGGACAGACTCTCAAAAGAGGAAAAGCAGATGCTTGTGAAAGCATTCATTCCGGGGGCGGATGAACTCATTGAAGAGCTGTCGGCTGCTAAAGGAGAAAAATGTGTTCTGATACTTACAGAGCCGTATCACTTTGATGAGGAGACCCAGACAAGGATAGTCGGTGATATTATATCGGAGTATTGCAAAGGGATGAGAGTTGTCATAAAACCCCACCCGAGGGATACAATAGATTACAGGAAAGTTTATCCCGGCTGCATAGTCATAAACGGTAAGTTTCCCATGGAAGTGATGAATCACATGGATGTCATTACTTTTGAAAAATCAATTGCCATAGTAAATATGGCAATGTATACCCTTAAATTTGTTAAAGAAAAAATAAATCTCGGTCCGTCATTCTGGGACAGATATGAAGCACCGGAAAAGCATGTCTTTAAATAAAAAGGAAGATTAAAAAACAGTTATGGTTAAGATTTTAAAGAAAATAAACATACTCATGGACGCCTCGCAGAAAAGGGCAATGTTTGGCTTGTTTATCATGATGGTGGTAGCAGCTTTTCTTGAGACAGCAGCAGTCTTTATGGTAATGCAGGTTGTGGCACTCATAGTAGATCCCAAAAAGCTCGAGAGCGGGGAGACATACAGGATGATATGTGATCTGCTGAATATAGACAGTACAGTCACTTTTTCCGTACTTGCCATATTCGGATGTATCATGCTTTATGTCATCAAAAACGGTTTTCAGTTTGTGCTTCAGAAAAGTCTGTACAGATTTACATTTCAGAATCAGTTCACCACAGCCACAAAACTCATGAAGAGTTATGTCAGAAGAGATTATGAGTATTATCTGAATGCAGAGACGTCTGTTATCCAGAGGAGCATTACCGCGGATGTAAGCAATATGTATGCGCTTATACTGTCTGTGCTACAGATTGCTTCGGAAGTCATAGTTGCCCTGTTCCTCGTTGTATATCTTGCTACCCTTGATGTCATCATGACGATCATAGTCGGAACCCTTGTCCTCCTATCCCTGATAATCATTAAAAAGATAATCAAACCGATCATGAACAGGACCGGCAGGGAAAATCAGGATTACGGCGCGGCGATGTTTTCGTGGATATCCCAGACGGTTCAGGGTATTAAGGATATCAAAGTAGCCGGTAAAGAGCAGTACTTTATAGGCCAGTACTGTAAAGTCGGAGAAGGTTATGTTAAGGCCATGGAGCGCCTTAATATTTTTAATAATACTCCCAAGCTCCTGATTGAGACAGTAGCTATCTCAGGTCTGCTCGGATATATTATGGTCCTGATAATTGCAGGAGAGGATGTTTCAGGCATGATATCTCTCTTATCAGCGTTTGGTGTTGCAGCCATGAGATTGCTTCCGGCTGCCAGCAGGATCAACAATCAGATGACCAGCATGGCATTTAATGAGCCGTTCTTCTTTAATGTAAGCGACAATCTCGTTGAGGAGACGAGCGATGAGAATACGGATATCTCGTACGCGACTGTTGAGGAAAATAAGCTCCCCGTAACAAAAAAGGTTGAACTAAAAGATATTACATATCACTATCCGGGCTCTGACAAACTGATATTTGATCATGCCGGTGTGGTATTTCCCATAGGCAAATCTGTCGGAATAGTGGGAACGAGCGGTGCAGGAAAGACGACTATTATCGATATCCTTTTAGGACTCCTAAAACTCCAGAGCGGAAAGGTCCTTGCGGATGAGACTGATACGGCAGACCATTACAGACAGTGGCTGGCAAATGTAGGATATATTCCACAGCAGATATTCCTGCTCGATGCTGATATCAGGAAGAACGTGGCATTTGGTGTGGATGAAGATAAAATAGACGAAGATAAGCTCCGGCATGCTCTTGAAGAAGCCCAGCTTGATGAATTTGTAA
>DFKO01000115.1 GCA_002373855.1 Lachnospiraceae bacterium UBA3643 | reverse complement strand
TCGTTGACTTCGAGACAACAGGTGACTTCCCTAAATATGGTAACGATGATGACAGAGTTGACTCAATCGCTCAGGATATCGTATCACTCTTCATGAAGATGATCAGAAGACATCATACATACAGAGACGGATTCCCGACACAGTCAGTTCTTACTATCACATCAAACGTTACTTACGGTAAGGCAACAGGTAACACACCTGACGGACGTAAGAAGGGACAGCCTTTCGCACCCGGAGCTAACCCTCTTCACGGAAGAGACAGCCACGGAGCAGTTGCTTCACTTTCTTCAGTATCTAAGCTTCCTTTCATGGATGCTCAGGACGGTATCTCTAATACATTTACCATCATCCCCGGAGCACTCGGAAAAGAGGATACTGTATTTGCAGGTGACATCAACGTAGATCTTAATAAATAATTTAAGATATCTGATATAAAAGCTTTGGATCAATCAAAGGAGGTAACGGTCATGGAAAATGAAAAGCTAACGGATGATCAGATGATATCCGACCTGGTTGCCCAGCTCGATGCGGGCTTCGCAAACGGTGTTGGTCATGTAAACGTAGGAACTGAAGAAGGACAGGCCGGCAGCAGATCAGTTCAGACTATGGGTTGCACAGACTGTTCCCGTACGCCTCTCGCATGCAGCGTACCCACCTTTGAAGATCCGAGACTTGACGATTATAAATAATTATTACAGGAGGAAAATAAAATGGCAGACGCAAGCAAAGCACAGATCAACAATCTTGTTTCATTATTGGACGGTTATGCTACAAAGGGTGGACATCACCTTAATGTTAATGTACTTAACAGAGAAACTCTTATCGATGCTCAGAAGCATCCCGAGAACTATCCTCAGCTCACAATCCGTGTATCAGGATACGCAGTAAACTTCATTAAGCTTACTCCCGAGCAGCAGGCTGATGTTATCTCTCGTACATTCCACGAGTCTCTCTAATCCTTGTATAAGGCATAAAAAATACCCCCTGACGCTAAGCACAAGCGCAATGCGTCAGGGGGTATTTTTTTATACCGTTTGGAAAATATAAAATAAAGAAATCAGGGTATTTTCTTGGGGAAATAATTGCAGAAATATGGTAAAATATTGAAGTATGTATGATAATATGCCGATAGACTATATTGGTATTTTCAAATTATGAAAAACAAGAATCTGATTCAATTTAAAAAACTGAAAAAGAACAGAGCAGGTCTGTCTATATTTTTCAACCTGATCCTGATCATCATGGTGCTGGCCATTGTATCTGTAGGCGTGGCGGCCATCTCTTTCAGTACCATCAAGTCCAAGATGATGGGAGAGTACGTATCTCTCCACGGACTGGCTTCGATATATGAGGAAGGATTAAAGCAGGGAGATGAAAATATATACGATCTCCTGGATGCGTCCGGCAGAGATTATATCCTCCTTGATTCAGACGGGGATATTATAAAGCAAAACGGCGAGAATACATGTACTATGGACGGAGGCCTCAGCGTATTTTTCGCAGAGGAGATGGTGATATACGGAGACTCTGAAAAGAATCTGATCATCCGTGATGATGACGGGGAAGTGACCGTTGACTTTGGAATGATATTAAGGGATCTCTGGAGAGAAGCGTTTACATTCAGGAAAACGGCAGATAGCTACGTCACTATGGGTATCGAGGAGCGTCAGCCGGGTATATCCGTAGATATAAAGACAAATGATGATACGGATGTATCCGATGGAGATAAAATACTCTCACAGGATGAGATAATCGAGCTCACCAAAGAGATAGGCAGGTGGAATATAGGTATCGTCTCATATCCCCTGTGGTGTGCCCTCTCAGTCAATGACGGTAATGAGCAGCTAATTGGCAAGCTGAGTATAAACATAGATAAAAGCGATGCACTCATCGTGATGCTCCTGGCCGTGCTCCTGGAGATAATGGCCGTGGTAGTCCTCATCATAGGTATCATCAGGATCATCAGAAATGTGATGCGTCAGAAAAAGATACTGAATCTCTATATGACCGATCCGATCACAGGTGGAAACAACTGGTCATTCTTTATCATAAAGGGCGAGCCGTTCTTAAGGAAAGGCTCCAACAGGTCAAAGTCATTTGCAGTGATCGAGCTTGTATTTATCAATTACAGAAATTTCTGCATGTGTCATTCCGTAGCTGAGGGCGAGGAGGTCGTGGAAAAGATCTATGACATAATAAAGACGGGCCTTGGCAAGAAAGACATTGTGGCTCACTTAACCCACGCAGAGTACGCGATCCTCACAGAGTACAGGGACGAGGAGGAACTTAAAGGCAGACTCCGCAAGCTCCTGGCAGTTCTTGAAAATATAGACGGATCACATAAATTTGCATTTCATATCGGCGTGGATATGATACCCGCTGTCAAAAATGAAAGAGGCAGATTTATAAAGAGAAAAAATCTGAATCTGGAGACAGATTACAACAATGCATGTACGGCGAGGGCAACCCTTGAATCAAGCGATGACTCAAGGATAGCATTTTACGGAGAGAAGATGCTGAAAGAGCAGATGTGGCTCGATCAGGTAGGCGAGCTCCAGCAGAAAGCCCTTGATAATGAAGAGTTCAAGGTTTATTACCAGCCCAAGTATGAGCCGTCTACAGGAAAACTAAAGGGAGCAGAGGCCCTCATCAGATGGCAGAGTCCGGAGCTTGGTTTTGTATCACCGGGCAGGTTCATACCGATATTTGAAAATAACGGATTCATCACAAAGATAGACCATTATATGATCAGCCATGTGGCAAAGGACCAGAAGGATTGGCTCGATCAGGGTATGGATTGCGTACCCGTATCGGTCAATGTATCGAGAGCCCACTTTATCGAAAAGGATCTGGCGGATCAGATCAGAAACATGGTGGACAACGCGGGAGCACCCAGGCGTCTCATAGAGATAGAGCTCACCGAGAGCGCATTCTTTGATGACAAGGCTGCAATGATCGAAACCATCAATAAATTAAAGAGTTACGGATTTGCAGTATCCATGGACGATTTCGGTTCCGGATATTCATCTCTTAACTCTCTTAAGGATATGCCCCTTGATGTT